>JAPKYC010000133.1 GCA_026394505.1 Methanothrix sp. | reverse complement strand
AACTCTTTGCACATCTAAGATGGCAAAGAGCCTACAATGTGCATCTGTTCTACTGCCTTCTTTATATTTTCAGCAGCGTTCATACCTCTGTCGAAGACGATTACGATATCTTGCGTTTGAATATCTATGTCTTTGAGGCGTTTGCATATGCTATCAATCAAATCTGAAAATAATTTTGCATCATTCTTATTTGCAGGGTATGTTATCGACGGGAAAGGAATATTATTTTCTGATGTTGTGAGACCTACACCGATAAGATTTCTATCGAATATTTTCTCCTTTGAGTTTACTTTTCGAGGCAGATCTTCCCCATGTTCGATGTGAGTGTAAAAGTTGGTTGTGTCAAAGATTAATCGGGTTGGGCGAAGACCCAATTCGATCATAGTTCGCGACACATCCAGTTCGATGTTCTGGATAGTCTCCTCATCAAGGTGAGCCATATAATTGAGAAAATTTTGGCTCGAAAGTTTATATTTTGGGTTCCAAATGAATTTGAGAACGCTCTTATTAAAATAGCCACCGAGAACATTTCGGCCAAGTTCATGCTCGGATCTTCCAATGATAATCAGGAGAAGGTATTCAGCCGCCGTCAGCCCATCAATTTTCTTCCGATTGAAGTGCTTATTGATGCTTTCAATCAGACCAACTTCTTCTGCTGCCTTAATCAAAGCGGCAGGTTTCCCGAAACTATACGAGGCAATACGAAAGCATACTATCCGTTAGACCCTTATAGTAGATAAATCTTCCTATTATCAGTTTTGATAATTTATATAGAAAATAAGTAACTATGAGCGCATTTTTGTGCAAAATTTTGATAAAAAGCTATCAAAACTATAATTAATTTTTGGTTAGACCCTACAAAAAAGCAGGATGCAGAGACTTAAGTGGGTCAACTTCTTATAAACTCCGGTCCGAATGGCTTCTCGAAACATCTCCATCTGCTTTGGACAATCTCTTCTGCCTTTTTCCTGCTCCAGGCCCCGTCCACGCGCGTGGGTGGGCGGCGGCCTGGTGCGGTTGTGCGTAGGCCGCGGACCGATCGCCAGGCTGCCAGACTTCCCTTGCATAATAGGACAATCGCCTCACACGAGGACTATTGCGAACTCGATTCCCTTTCCAGACGAAGTAGCTTCTCCTTCATCTCCGTGCCCCAGAGATATCCACCCAGCCCATTTTTGGCGACCACGCGGTGGCAGGGCACGAGAATGGCAAAGGGGTTGCAGGCCATGGCCCGGCCCACCGCCCGCGCCGCTCCGGGCCTGCCCGCGCGCTCTGCTACCTGGCCATAGGTCATTGTCCGGCCGGGCGGGATCGCCTGGACCAGGACATAAATCTGCTTTTGAAACTCGCTGCATGCGGACAGGTCCAGCTCCGCCTTTGGACAGGGCGCGCCGTTCTCCAGATGGGCGGCGATCTCCTCCGCCAGCTCGGAAGTCTCTGCCGGCCTTTCGCTGGAAAAGAAGATCCTCATCGCCTTTGGCCCGGACATCTCCACCAGAAGATAGCGATCTAAAGATGAAACGAAGGCACCGCCAGTCATTCTTTGATGATCTCCCGGAAGGTCTTGAAACGGCCCAGCTCGATCATCTCCACCTCAAGACGGGCGGTGTCCAGGATGGCGACGCTGGAGAGGCCCGTGAAGTGGCCCCAGATCTCGCCGGGATTAACCAGGAGCGTCTTGCCCTGCCTTGTCACCTCGGCGAGATGGTTGTGGCCGCGCACCACGACATCGTAAAGTTGTGAGGCTACCACTGCCTCTACCAGCGGCTCATCAGTGCCGTGCAGGAGAGCGATCTTCAGGCCGTCCGCCTCAATCTCCCCAAAGTCGCCCAGGTACAGGCCACCCACGCGCGCGAACTCCCGGGCCAGGCCCACCCGGTCGCCATCGTTGTTTCCGTAGACCAGCTTGACGGGAATGGCAAAGCCTTCGAAGGTGTAGCAGTTGCCGGAGCCTATCATGTCACCGGCAAAGAGCACCAGATCCACTTTCTTTTGAGAAAAAACCCGCAGAGCATCCTTGACTCCCTGGATACTGTCATGGGCATCGGACATAATTCCTATGAGCATCAAATCATCCGCTGAATCTCATCCGATAATTATATTTTGCCATAGGACTGCCACCCCCAAAAAGCGTTTTGGGGGCTTCGGGCTCGAAAGGTCTAAGTACAAGGAATAACCTGGTAGCGAGAGGCCCGCCTTAACTCAGCCTGGTAGAGTGCGCGGCTGTAGTATGTCTCGCACCGTAGAGGTGCTACGCGCAGTCACCGCGATGTCCCCGGTTCGAATCTGGGAGGCGGGAT
>JAPKYC010000006.1 GCA_026394505.1 Methanothrix sp. | reverse complement strand
GGAAAGATCAAGTGGATCGGCCCCAAGAAGGACGGCATCCCGGTCTTCGAGCCCAGCGAGAAGGAGATCAGCGACGAGGACCTGCGAGAGCTGAGAAAGCTCTCCCGCGAACTGGACCAGGGCACCAGCCCCTATCGCTGCATCGTCTCCGTGCTCATGCTCCGGGAAGGCTGGGATGTGAAAAATGTTACAACAATCGTTCCCCTGCGGCCCTTTACCTCCAAAGCCAACATCCTTCCAGAGCAAACTTTAGGCAGAGGGCTGCGCCGCATGACCTTTCCCGGCGGCCCCTCCGAGATCCTCACAGTAATCGAGCATCCTGTCTTCATATCGCTTTACGAGAAACAGCTTGGTGAAGAGGGCGTCTATCCCACCGTGGCCAACGTGGACGAGATCCCCAAGATAACAGTCAGCATCTTTCCCGATGGCGAGCACAAAGATCTCAATAAACTGGATCTGCTTCTCCCCACAGTCTCTCCCGCCTACACCCGCATACCGAAACTGGATGGTCTCACCATTGAGGACGTGAAAAAGCAGTTTTCCAGCCTGAAACCACTGGCGCTAAAAGAGCAATCCAAGGATGAGATCCACTATGAGGGACGCCATCTTCTTACCAATGAGATCGTGGAGGAGATGGATATCAAGCTGCCTCTCCTGGAGAGCGGCATCGGTGCCATCTCCTTCTTCCGGGACGAGCTGGAGCATATCACAGCGCTGCACGGCATGCACTCATTTCTGGCCCCCCTGCTGGAGATCTTCCTCACCGAGATGCTCTTTGGGCAGAGGCTTTCCCTCTTTGACCAGCAGCTCATCGACCGGCTGGGAGATAGAGACGTGCGAGAGCACATCCGGGCCGTCTTCGTGCCTCTCATTCTCAGCAAGAGCACCATCAAGCTGGAGCAAAGAGCCCTCGGCCAGAGCAAGTCCATTGTCACCTGGAAGCCTTTCCAGGCCAACCACTCCGAACGCCACCCGGCCATCGAGGCCGCCAAGACCGCCTTCAACCTGGTGGCCTGCACCAATGCCTTCGAGAAGGAGATGGCTCAGTTCCTGGACCGCGCCCCGGATGTTGTCGCTTTCGACAAGAATGCCGGCCCAGAGGCGGTGAGGATCGACTACCAGACCCATGCAGGCCGGCTAGCCCACTACACACCGGATTTCTTGATGTTGCTGGAAAGCGGGAAATACGTCATGCTGGAGACCAAAGGCCGCGTGGACATCGATGTGCCTCTCAAGATCCGGGCGGCAGATGCCTGGTGCCGTGCCGCCTCGCACAGCAGTCTGGAGTGGAGATATCTTTACGTTCCCCAGGAGGTCTTTGCCAAGATCGATGACACCCGTCTGGAGACGCTCGAATCCCTCTGCGAGCCCACCAAGCAGAGCCTGATTCAAGAGAAGATCGAGGCCCCCCTGAGCCTGGAAAAGGGCAATTTGGAAAAGCTCACCACGGACGAATTTATCTCAGAAAAGGAACTCAATCTGCTGCCACCCAAATACAAGAAAGGCATACAAGAAGCCATCGTTCTCTTCAAGTTCCTGGAAAAGAAGAGCGATGTATCCTATGCCGCCGTTTTCACTCCCCTCCTCGGCTCCATTGATGAAGCTGCCAAATCCTTCATCATCTTCACCCTGAAAGCCACTATTCCAGAAGATGTCAAGAAACGGGAGCGCTTCTTCGAGCCGGACCTCACCGTACTTCATCCCCGCGATCAGAGCTTCTACAAGAGGCAGGAGAACAACTTAAAGAGGACTCTTATCGAGAATGACGGAGTCATGCCCATGGGCCTCTTGAAGTGGTGCCTGGATTATGCTAAAAATCCAAAAACGCCTCCCGGTGGGATCTTCTCTGCGGTAAAGGCTGCATTTGTCGATGCAGCAAAAACGGATTTGCTGGATACGGTTGACAGGATCTATTCCTTCCGAAACGAGTACATAGCTCACCAGGAGAAAGAGCTTGACGACATGAACATAGCCAAACAGGCAATGGATGAGTGGATAAAAGGACTCATACTGATATCGAGGACTTGAGTGGGGCTGAAGGAAGAGGAGTCAAGAACTCAAACCATTCGACTGGTTTTACCTTTAACACAGACCTGCCATCCCTTTCTGCTTTTTCTGTCCGTATCAAGCTATCTTTTTCTAATCGTCGAACAGACCCGTATACCTTGCCGCTTGACCATCCCAGCTCTTTAGCCAATTCGTACACGCTAGTCCCAGGCTTTCTGTTTATCATTTTATAGAGCTCATAGTCAGTATCAAGCCCTTCTCGGACCCTGGCATCTCGCGCCGCCCGCATTACGTTCGTCCCCGATTTCGTTTGGTTCATGCTCTGCACACCTCCCTGTATGTTAGGCTATAATGAATTTGATCTTTCCTTATTTCGCAGTACTCAAAAGCATCAAATCTATTTAAAACTATCTAAACTGCATAAATCTAATATAATCTGATCATAAATGAGCTATTAGCAAATTTAGAGCTATATGGGATATTTTTATCAGACAAAATATCGATAAAAAATATTCTCTTAAGGAGTAATCTTATATACAATACCCTGATATTATACCAACCAATCCGATCATCAGGAGGGTAGATTGAACGATATCGAGCTTACTGAGATTCAGAAGCTAATACTCTATAGCCTCTGTAGAGCGACTCAGGGCGGGAAAGGGTCTCACGTTCCGACGCATGTTTAGTACTATATAAATTCACTTGTCGCTACTCCACCCCAGGTAGTATGCCATTCGTAGCCATATTGAAGACATCGATTAGCGTTCTTGACTCACTGTTGACACCTCCTAATTTCCGGCGAACTTCAATCTCATCGCCGTTTCCGATTACAATTTCAACTTCTTTTAGCCGTTCAAGAACGGCCATTGCATCATCCACACTCATACAAATTTCATTATTTTTTAATTTCATTTTTAAGATCGATCGAAGTTGATACGCCATTGAACACACGAAAATATTTCCAAGAACATGCTCATTTGTTCTAACGTATTGTGGATGGAGGCCTAATGCGCATTTGAGCGTCTGAATCGCTTTCTCGATCTGATCTCTTGTTCGATAAGATTCTACAACATCTCTCTCAGTGAGATCAAATTCAGTCGTTGCGAAGATCTGGTATCCATCGTAATTTTGAGCATCAATGAATGCATTACTTCTCTTAATGCTGAATCCAAATCCATTTTTATCTCCTTTTGTATTAATATACCTTGCAATCCTAAATTTGCTCTTAATATGACCTATTTTTTCATCTCTTTTC
>JAPKYC010000214.1 GCA_026394505.1 Methanothrix sp. | reverse complement strand
GCTACTTTCTGTGATCGCTCGCCAACAACGTGAGAAAGCACCAACCTGGATTCTGTCGCCATGCTTATCCAGAGCCAAGTCCCGTTGTCTTCGAATTCATCTTTCCTGGGCAACGTTTTTTTTCCACGAACGTCCAGAGTTTGTCCATCTCAACTTTTGGGGTCTCGACGTCGTTTAAAACTACTTCATTGACTTTTTCGCAATGAATTCCCGCTCTAGAGATCCAAGTGCTTGCTGTAGATGGTTTTACCTCCAGGGTTTCTGCGATCCCTAAGACGCTCATTCCGCGCGTTGCCATTTTTAAAGCCATCATGACTTTCTTTTCATCTGTTCGCAGGTCATAAAATGGCGTGTTAGTTCTATCGCAAAACGTTGTTTCGCACGTATGGCAGACAAATTTCCTGCCCTTGCCGGAACATCTCTCATAGGTGCCATAGACAGTAACGTTTCCTTTTCCAGCAACACCAAATAGACTGCATTTCTCATTTGGACATGCCACGTCCAAGAATCGCGGTTTTGGACCTCTCTTTCCCATTTGCTACACCCAATGTAGCATATGATGCGTAGATCTATTTATAACAACCTATAGTCGGATCACGACCCATATGTAACATCTGCGTATAATTACTCAGACTTCGAGAGCTAGTGCGAAATATAAATTTATGGATTATTTATGCACAGAAATTTAAGTACACTGTTTAGGGAGATATGCTCAGCAGTCTTGATCTTACTGGCCGGCTCTTCATCTTCATTGATCGGATCTGCATCCGATTATAATATATCTGGATCCGGATCGGGTGAGCTGCTTCTGACCATAGAGATCAATGATTCTTCCCCCGCTTTTTCCGGCAGCTACAACTATGACCTGCAAGACATCAGCATCCCACCGATCACGACGCCCTGGAAAGTTACAGGCGCAAAGACAGGTTACAGCTACGATCTTCCTGGAATACATATGCCGGACAAGCCCAACAATTTCACTGTCGCCGTCCAGGAAGTAAAAAACCTCAACATTGGTCTGAAGAAATTGCAGGGCTCTTATGAGAGGATATGGATCACCACCCAGGTCGTGGCGAATGAAAAGGGCTTGGCTACTACCACCAGCGACCTGCTCTCCCCCGGCATCTACCACGTCAAAATCTTCGGCGACGCGGCAGAGAACGCCACCCAGGTCAACCTTACCATGACTCTGGTCAAGAAGATCATAGTTAGCGGCCCTTTCAACCTCAGCCTCAACACTACCGGCTTTCCGGAAGGGGACTATTCCGTCACTATGAAGGCCATCAACGGCTCTTTCCAGTTGGACGAGATAGCTATGGAGGATCTATCACTTTAATGGCAAGCCATGCCTCAGCTCGCGTACTCCCGCACTCGCCCACACACGCGCGCGGGCGGGGGCAGCCCGTGGCCTTCCCCGGACAGGGGCGGGTCCTGCAATTGCCAACCTTGCAGACAATCAAGCTTATTTCATTGTGCGCCAAACAATGAAGGATCAAAATGGAGATTGTGATAGATTCCGATGCATTGATAAAGCTAACTAAATCAGGAGCTAAAGAGCTAATCACAGAATGCTTTGATGTAGCGATACCAGAAAGAGTCTATGAGGAAACAGTAACGGAAGCGGAGGGCTATCCCGATGCAAAGGAGATCGAAAAGAATATTGAAGCAAAAAGGATAGTGGTTAAGGAGGCGCAACAAGAGGAAAAAGGCGAGATGGCTGTACTTGATCTTTACAGAAGGGGCGACTATGATCTGCTGGTCAGCGATGATCGCAGATTCTTGAAGCATCTTGCTGTTGACGGGATACCTTATCTGACACCACCGTTCTTGATAGTTTATCTTCTGCATACTAGAAAAATATCAAAAAAATATGCAGAAAATTATATTGATAATTTGAAAATGTATATATCCGAAGAAGAGTATCTTACAGCTATCGAAGAGGTCTTGAAATGGGCGAAGTAAAGGCCGCAAAGGATCGTACTTTCAAAGGTATCCTAGAGATCATGGAGAGAGAAGGTATCGATGAAGAGGGCGCTATGGTAATGGTCCTCGACCTAGGGCTCAAGGACTACGTTGTGGAGCTTTACAGGCGTGGGGATGTGACCATCCGCGAAGCTGCGGCTATCCTCGGACTTAATTTGCGCCAAACTCTGGAGATTGTAGAGAAGAAGATTGGGGGCAATGTAGGACGAGAAGAAGCGATTAGAGCGTTGGAGCTGGCGAAGAAGCTTGCTGAAGTGAAATAACTATACTTTTATAATCAATTAGAATTCACGTAGATCAAGACCGATGCAGAGGGCAACATCGTCCATCTGCCCGACTGGACGGGCTAGCTCGCTCCCGCTCGCCCTGCTTTGCGGGGCACACAGATGCGCCCCGGCGGGCCTCTGCTGCCCGGCCCCTGCACAGTCGCACCAGGCCGCCGTCCACACACGCGCGCGCGGGCGGGGCCGCCCGTGGCCTGCGGACGCTGCGGCATAAAAGCAAATTATTTTAACTTAAAGAACAATTAAATACAACGACTCTTCGGCAGGCCTATCCCATGAGCACAAAGATAATTGAATGTATTTATGAAGGAGGCATCCTCAGGCCTTTGGTCAAAGTGGACCTGGAAGAAGGCAAAAAGGTCAAGCTCTTCCTGAAAGACGAAAAAGAGGAGATCCTCGACAAGTACGCAGGAAGTGTCAAGCTTAATCGGAAAGTCACGCTCAAAGAAATCCTTGCGTTGGGGGAAGAACGCTGGCTGTAATGATTGATGCAAACGTATTTCTTTCTTATCTCTTTCCATCGGATAAGCTTGAAGCGGCAAAAAGAATCTTTCGGTCTGTTAATGACCCGGTTACCATTCTTGATGTACTGGAAGAGGTAGTCTATATCGGCATATCAATGAATCATGGTTCAAAGGGATTCAAGCTAAAGGGAGAGATCATAAAGAATGGATTGAGCGAGATGGACATGCTATTCCTTGGAAATCTTAGGGCTTTTCTGGATGAATATGGGATAAGATTAGTAGAGACGCCAAACGATCTAGAAGCTATCCTGGAGGCGATGACTGAGTACTTGCTTCTTCCGAGTGATGCCTTGATCGTGGCCTCTTGCAGGCATCACAGGATAACGCTCATTGCTACCTTTGACAGCGATTTCAAGAGGTTGAAAAACTTTGAGATCTTGGGTGAAGAAAGCTAATTAAGCTCCCCTCCTGCAAGCATTCAAAGAAGAAGATCGGAGGCAATGTAGAACGAAAGGAAGCGATTAGAGCGTTGGAGCTGGTGAAGAAGCTTGCTGAAGCGCTGCGATGACGTATCCGGGAGCGAGTCCTCAAAGAGGCTACGGCGTTATGAGAGACGACTGAGAATGATGACAAGCCATCTTTTTGAAATCTGAGCCTCACGCCTTCTCAGGGGAGTGAGTAGCATGGCTGAGGTTTATGGTCAATTCGCCGAGGTTCATGATGTAGTCAAGCATCCTTTCCAGACTGCCCGCCAGGACCAGCCGCACCACCATCTCCGATTTGTCTTTGCTGTCGGCGGAATTGGCTATCCCCCCCGTATGCCTCTGAATCTCCCTGATCCTGTCGATAAGCTCATTGGCCTTGTTGGAGTTGGTCTGCAGCAAATAGGATATAGAGTCGTCAAGCAGGCCGCACAGCAATGAATCCATACGGGACAGCTCCTCTTTCAAATCCTCGGGCAGGCTGTAGCTTCGCTGGCTGGCGATCTCAGCAATGCGATGAGCGTGGTCCGCTATGCGCTCCAGGTTGGACGCCGCCTGCATATAATTGAAAGCGGTAATGGGATTGAGGGTCTCCTGCTTCACAGAGCCAGATCTCAGGATCTCGGTGAACTGGCGGGAGATAAGAAGGTTGAGCCGGTCCACGTCATTGTCCCTCTGGATCACATCTAGGGCCAGCTCCTCGTTGTTATTCAAAAGGCTGGAGAGCGAATCGGTGATCATGGATTTTACTACGGTTCTGATCCTTTTCAGCGCCCTCTCCGACTGAAGCTCCTCGGAGCTTAACAGATCCTGAATGACCACCTTGTTAATGGTCTCTTCCAGTATCTCGGGGCCGATGAGCTTGTTGACGATCTGATGCAGATCCTTCTTCTGAATGGAGGACATGTGCCCGGATG
>JAPKYC010000239.1 GCA_026394505.1 Methanothrix sp. | reverse complement strand
CGCATTGGCGAGCCCCTGCAGATCGAGGCGCCCCTCATCATCGGCGCGGACGGAGTGGAGTCCAAGGTGGGACGCTGGGCGGGCATTGACACCACTTTGAAGCTGCAGGATATCGAATCTTGCGCCCAGTTCCTGGTGCATGATGCATCCATTGATGACGAATACACCGAGTTCTTTTTGGGAAACAGCATCGCCCCCTCAGGATATGCCTGGTCGTTTCCCAAGGGCGAGAAGCTGGCCAACATCGGATTGGGAATTCAGGGCTCTCGGTCCAAGCCTGGCGAAGCTATGCGGCTGCTGCGGCAGTTCATGAAATCTCGCTTTCCCAACGGCAAGGTGGTGGAGATGGTGGTGGGAGGAGACCCCTGCTCCGGGCCCATAGATTCCGCAATTGCGGACGGCGTGATGCTGGTGGGAGATGCGGCTCATCAGACCGATCCGCTCACGGGAGGAGGCATTCTCAATGCCATGCAGGCGGGAATCATCGCCGGAGAGGTGGCGGCAAAGGCCCTAGCTGCAGGCAATGTCCGCCGGGCCGGCCTGCAAGAGTACGAAGACCGCTGGCGAGAAGATATCGGCAAGACAATCGCTAAGAGCTTCGAGCTCAAAGAGTTCTTCGTCAAGCTCACCGATAATGACATGAACCAGCTCATCGGCTCTCTGGCCAAGGAGGACATCACCAAGTTGGACCTGCCTGGAATGCTGCGCGTTCTCTTCCGGCTCAACCCCAAGCTGCTCTGGGGGCTGAAAAGCATGATAATTTAGCCCCTTTGGGGAGAATAGCTCACTATTCTTCTCTCTTATTCTTTTCTGACATATCTACATCAGTACCGAGGTGCCATCCTCTCTCTTGGGCAGCCGATCCATATCGAAAATTACCACTATCCTCTCCTTATCCGCATCAATGGCTGCCACACCCATGTGGAAGATGTAGCGCAGGGTTCTGCGTCCGTCCGGAATTTGCAGCTTGTGCTCCCGGCGCAGCAGAATGGCGCTGGCTGTTTGGAGGGAGGGGCTGCTTTGCAGGAATAAGAGGCCGGGCAGGTTGAGGCGATGGTGGCTCGTGGTGGGGTATCTATCGCCAATCAATTCGCCCAGCTCCTCGCGACGAATCATCACTTCCTTCTCGCCGCTCTTCACGACAATCTGGTTCTCGTCGGCATGCACCCGGTCGATGTGAGAATGGAGCGCACTGAGCACGTAGCTGTCCCCGCGTCCTTTGTTTTCCGGGGGTAGGAGGACTTCCAGCTTTTTCATAAAGGGGCGCAGAAGAGGACTGGTCCCGGCAAAGAGAGCCCCGGGGAGGTTTCCTACCTCGGTCCGGGCCAGCTCATTGAGATCCTTCTCGCGAATCTCGATGGATATCATAATAATACATCCGCCTTCTGGGAAATATATCTTGCTCGATCGCAAAACTGAAAATTCCCGCAAAACCCAAGACCCAATGCCGTAGGGCTACGACGGAGTAAAAACGAAGAAGCAGCAGGGAAGCCCTGCCCTTCCGGGCGCGAGAGAAGTTCAAGGCGATCTAGCTGCATGCCATCAGCCCAGTACAATAATTTTTCTTTATAAATAATATGATAATTGAATACATATTTATTATTTCTAAATTAATTATTTAATCCCATTTTGAGATGGGCATGGATAAGGCCTGGCAAAATCACCCCGGCTGTGCAACTCCATTAATGGGCCTCAGGAAATTGCCACAAATATAAATTCCTAACTCACCACATTCTTGCCTGCAAAGTCACCTAAATGTAAATGCCATTTGCTTTTTAAGTTATTATCTAAAGTATTAGTCTAATTAAGTAAAATTAAAAGACATTCCCTTTCAAAACAAATTATTTATATCATTAAGTATTTGTGACAAGAAAAATATGGTGACGATTATGAGAGAGTCCACCGTAAAGATCCTGGATGACAAGGACTTGGAATTTGTCGAAACGCTTCGATCCCTGAGTGTTCCGCGTAACGTAGCAACGCTCATAACTTTTCTGGCTAATGTGGATGAAGCCTCATCTCGCGAGATCGAGATGGGCTCCGACCTGCGGCAGCCGGAAGTGAGCATTGCCATGCGCACCCTGCGCGACAACAATTGGATAGAAGAGAAAGAAATCAAGCGGGAAGGCAAAGGCAGACCAATGAAGGTCTACTCGCTAAAAGCCAGCATTGATGAAATCATAAAGCATTTCGAGGAGGGGAAGCTGCACGAGTCTGCCCAGGCCATGGAGAGCATCCAGAGGCTTAGGCAACTCATTTCAACTTAGAGTGAACAAGCCGGGAGGGGGCGGGCCTAACACTAACAGGAGGGACTGGCAAGTACCTCCACCTCGATTTTTGCAGCAATATTGCGGCCGAGCGATATCTTGGAGCCGTTTACCTCAATTACGACCGGCCCGCCGAAGGGCTGAGTGGCAATTTTGCGGATGTGCCTTCCTTTCCGTATGCCCATGGACTCAAACCTCTTCTCCATTCCGGCATCACCGCTAACTGTCATGACTTCCAGCGTCTGATTGCAGGGAGCCTTGTTAAGTTCTATGTACCTCATTTGCGCACGTTCACGCCCCTCTCTTTGAGATATGTCTTCACGTTTCGGATATTCCACTCTCCGAAGTGAAAGATGCTCGCCGCCAGCGCAGCCGACGCATCGGTCTTCTTGAAGACCTCCAGCATGTGCTGTGGGCTGGCGCAGCCTCCCGAGGCGATCACAGGTACTTTCACCCTTTTGGCCACGGCATTTGTGAGAGGGATGTCGAAGCCGTCATAGGTCCCATCCCGATCCATGCTGGTGAGAAGAATCTCCCCCGCCCCCAGGGATACCGCTTTGCTTGCCCAGGCGATGGCGTCAATGCCTGTAAACTGCCTGCCCCCATAAAAGGAGCACTCAAACCAGCAGGGGCCTTGCTCCGTCTCTACCATCCGCCGGCCTTCTTCGAAAGTGTAGCGCCGCTTGGCATCTATGGCCAGCACGACGGCCTGGTTCCCATAACGATTGGATATCTCGCTGATCAGCTCAGGGCGCTTTAGAGCAGAGGTGTTCACAGTGATCTTGTCTGCCCCGGCATTGAATACCTCTCTGGCCTGCTCCACACTATTTATGCCGCCGCCTACAGCTAGTGGCACAAAGACCGATCGCGAGGTTTTTTTAATGACGCTTGTCATTGTCTCCCGCCGCTCGTGAGATGCCGTGATGTCCAAAAAGACGATCTCATCGGCACCGTCCTCATAGTATTGGCCGGCCAGCTCCCAAGGGACACCGGCATACCTTATTTGCTTGAACTCGATGCCCTTGACAACTCGCCCTCCCGGCACGCCCAGGTCGCAGTCCAAACAGGGAATGATCCTTCTCGCTAACATCGTATGGCCCTCACAAAGTTCTCCAGGATTCTCAGGCCCTTGGCCCCCGACTTCTCGGGGTGAAACTGGGTGGCAAAGAGATTGTCCCGGGCGATCGCCGCAGTGACATCCACCCCGTGCTCCGTCGTAGCCACGATCAGTGATTTGTCAACAGGCTGCCCGTAGTAGGAGTGCACAAAATAGAACATATCGCCTTCTTCGATTCCCTGCAGCATCTCTACGGGGCGCCTGATGGAAAGGCTGTTCCAGCCCATTTGAGGAATCATAACCGATAAAGGCAGCTTTACCACTTTGCCCTTTATCCATCCTAATCCTCGGGCGGCGGGGCTTTCTTCGCTCTCCTCAAAGAGGATCTGAAGCCCTATGCAAATAGCAAAGATGGGGGTTCCACAATCTCTCGCACTCTCAAGAGCACCCTCGAAACGGCAGAGCCGGTCCATGCAGCTTCCAAAGGCCCCCACGCCCGGAACTACTATGCCTTCTGCACCGTCCAAGCCCTCCGGATCGCGAACGATTCTGGGATTGCCGCCCACATAGTCCAGGGCGTTGTAGATGCTGAACAGGTTGCCCATGCCATTGTTAACTATCGCTATCATCTTCTTACCAGCCCTTCCTCACTCGCATCTAACTAACTTTTCTGCCGGTCCGTTCTCTCCTTCTATTTAGCCGTCTTGTCGTCCTTTCCTCAGAGGGAGCGATCCATATTCCTGATTCAGAGCTGCATCATTACCGGAAAAGCTTTTCCTTCTGAGATTTCATAATAATTATGAAGTATTATGAAAGGAAACATATGTTATAAATCGGAAGACGTTTTCCCTCGGAAAGATCTTTCCGCCAGGTCGATTCATATAATTTATGCTTTTTTGTGAAAACGTATTTATAGAAGAAATAGGAAGGCAGTTGGTGCCATAGACCGCAATGACGATCTGCCGTATGGAGAGGCTAATACATGCGGATCGATCGGGGCAGAACCCAAAAATATGCCCTGCTGCAAAGATTGTTGGCCGTTACCAAAAGGCGGATTGGACGCAGGTTTGTGATTACACTGCAAATGGGTGAAGATCAATGAATCTGAGAAGGCCAAATGCCAGTGCTGCCACTGGAACTTTCAACCGCTCGCGGAGCGTTGTACCCATGTCGGGAATATGTTCTGACTGCCTAGATGGATGCCGGGGAGGATGCGAGACCTGGCTGGCTTCTTTCCGGGGCCGTGAAGTACTCTATCCTGGGCCCTTCGGAGAGATCACCGCAGGAGCTGACAAGGATTACCCCATTGATTATTCTCATCTCAGCATTCAAGGGTATGCCATGGGCGCAGACGGCCTGCCCGCAGGCGTTGAGCCCGGCCCGGATACGGCTCTTTTCCCGAATGTTGACACAATGACCGAGTACGGCTGGTCCAAGAAGGTCAAGATGCAGGTCCCCATCTTTACCGGCGCTCTTGGCTCGACTGAGGTCGGCAGAAAGAACTGGGAGCACTTAGCCATCGGCGCAGCCATCACCGGCATCACCCTGGTCTGCGGAGAGAACGTCTGCGGAATAGACCCGGGACTGGAGAGGGACGGCAAGGGCAAGGTTACCAAATCTCCGGAGATGGATCGCAGAATCAACACCTACAAGAAGTTCTACAACGGCTTCGGCGAGATCCTGGTGCAGATGAACGTAGAGGATACACGCCTTGGCGTGGCTGAGTATGTTTCCTCCAAGCACAACCTGGAGACCATCGAGCTAAAATGGGGCCAGGGTGCAAAATGCATCGGCGGCGAGATCAAGGTGAATACCCTGGACCGCGCTCTCGAGCTCAAGAAACGCGGCTACATAGTCTCTCCCGATCCGACTCTGCCCGAGATCCAGGCAGCCTTTAAGAATGGCGCCATCAAGGAATTCGAGCGCCACTCCCGTCTGGGCTTTGTCACATATGACGGCTTCATGGCCGAGATCGATAGGCTCAGGGACCTGGGATTCAAGCGCATCACCCTCAAGACTGGTGCCTATTCCATGGTTGAGCTGGCCATGGCACTGCGCTACGGTTCCGAAGCGAAACTCGACCTTCTCACTATTGACGGCGCACCGGGCGGCACAGGCATGAGCCCCTGGGCCATGATGAATGAGTGGGGCATACCCACATTCTACCTGCAGTCGCTGGCCATCGAGTTCGCTAATCGCTTGAAAGCACGCGGTATGCGCGTTCCAGACCTGGCCATGGCAGGCGGTTTCTCCACAGAGGACGGCGTATACAAGGCTCTGGCCATGGGCACTCCCTACTTCAGAGCAGTCTGCATGGGCCGCTCCCTGATGATCCCCGGCATGGTCGGCAAGAACATAAAGGATTGGCTGGCCAAGGGAGATCTGCCCAAGAGCGTCTCCAAGTTCGGCAGCAAGCCAGAGGAGATCTTCGTGGCCTACGAAGAGCTGAAGGCCAAATTCGGCAACGACTTCAAGGACATCCCCTATGGCGCCATTGGCCTCTACACCTACGGTCAGAAGTTCAAGACCGGGCTACAGCAGTTGATGGCTGGAAGCCGGAACTTCCGCCTGTCCACTATGTCCCGCGACGATCTCATGGCCCTCACCGAAGAGGCTGCCAAAGTCTCCGGCATCCCCTACGTGATGCAGGCTCGCCGCGCGCAAGCCCTGAAAGTTTTGGATGCATAGGAATCGATCAGGCCTCGATTGGCGGCCTGATTGATTCTTACAATTTTTAATTTATTTAGTCCCACTTACCATCCGTATTCAGCCACCCATCCATGCCCGCAGCCGCGATCTTGCCCTCGTCCATGGCGCTGATCACTGTGGCTCCGTCGCTGGTGATGTCTCCTCGGTGCACAACAATGCTGGGGGAAAAGAACGCACTGCAACCAGAGGAAAGCAAAAGCTTGCCAGGGAGGCTTTGGGATCTGCGAATTGAGATGTTAAGATGTTTTCATAAATCTTATGAAATAAGCATACTTTATCCTAAATATGCTTATTTATTAGGTTTCTGTCTTAATTGTTGGTGGTAACATTGTTTTCAGTCCGGTCACTACTATTATGCTTATTATTATCAGCTCTGCTGGCAGGCACAGCTTCTGCGGAAGATGCAGCCATAAATGCTGCTGACAACGCCTGGGTGCTCATCAGCGCCGCTCTGGTTATGATCATGATTCCCGGCGTGGGACTCTTTTACGGGGGCATGGTTAGAAAGAAGAACGCCATCTCCACGATCATCTTCAGCTTTGCCGTGATGAGCATCATAAGCTTGCAGTGGATCTTGTACGGCTACACCCTGGTCTTCGGAACGGACATCGGCGGCCTCATCGGCGGCCTGGACTTCCTGGGTCTGGCCGGCGTAGGCCTGCAGGCCAAAGAGGGCCTGACCATTCCCTCTCTCACCTTCATGATCTTTCAGGCCATGTTCGCCATCATCACTGTCTCTTTGATCACGGGCTCTTACGTGGAACGAATCAAGTTCAGCTCCTTTCTCGTCTTCTCCTTAGCCTGGGCTACTCTGGTCTACGATCCAGTGGCCCACTGGGTCTGGGGCGGGGGCTGGTTGCAGCAAATGGGCGCCTTGGACTTTGCGGGCGGCATAGTGGTGCACATCACCGCAGGCGTTTCCGCCATGGCCGTAGCTATGGTCATCGGTGTGCGCAAGGGCTTTGGCACCGACCCCATGGAGCCGCACAATATTCCTACAACGGTCATGGGCGCGGCTCTGCTCTGGTTCGGATGGTTCGGCTTTAACGCGGGCTCGGCTCTGGCGGCAAACGGCATCGCCGCCAATGCCTTCGTCACTACCAACACCTCCGCAGCGGCAGCAGCCACCACCTGGATGTTCCTCTCCTGGCGGCAGAGGGCACCCTCGGCCTTAGGCATCGTGACTGGCGCCGTCGCGGGGCTGGCGGCGATAACGCCCGCTGCCGGCTACGTGACGCCCCTGGCGGCCATTCCCATCGGCATCGTGGCTGCCATTGCCGGCTACTATGCCATCATACTCATTCGCGGCAGCGGCAAGGTGGACGATTCGCTGGACGTTTTGGCCTGTCACGGCATCGGCAGCAGTTGGGGCGTACTGGCTACCGGCATCTTCGCCACCATCGGGGCTACGGGCCTGTTAGCTGGAAATTCCCATCAGGTGCTGGTGCAGCTCATGGCTATAGCCGTCACCTGGGGCTACTCCTTTATTGTCACCTTCGGTCTGGCCAGGATCATCGACGCCGTTATGGGGCTGCGCGTGCGGGATAAGGAGGAGGCAGTGGGTCTGGACATCAGCCAGCACGGCGAGGGCGCTTACATGTAAGGTGGGGAAGATGAAGAAGATTGAAGCCATAATTCGGCCCGAGAAGCTGCACTTGCTGCGAGACAAGCTGGACAAGATGGGCTTTTCGGGGATGACTGTAACAGAGGTCAAAGGCCGGGGCCGGCAGAAGGGCATCGCTCTGCAGTGGCGGGCCGGAGAATACCGGGTGGAGTTTTTGCAGAAGATAAAGCTGGAGATGGTGGTCGATGACAAGGATGCAGAGGCGGTCATCGACCTCATCTGCGAGTTTGCCCAGACGGGCGAAGCCGGGGACGGCAAGATCTTCGTCTCCCCGGTGGAGGACGTGGTGCGGGTGCGCACGAAAGAGAGGGGATGCGGGGCGGTTTAGAGACAACATCTCAAAATGAGGGAGAACTATGTTGGCCACTGCATAGATGCTTTTCACATCTGAGCCGAATCCCATGCTGCGTCGGTCATGGTCAGTAGCCGCCAGAGCAGCAGGACAACCAGTCGTCATCTTCCGTCGTTTCATCTACTAATTCATTGAAAAAGTATCTTAGGTGAAGACCTCTCCAGTCCTCACCTTGCCCGACTTCTCCACAGGGGAGACGAAGATCCTGCCGTCCCCAAACTTGCCGGTGCGCCCGGCATCGCAGATGGTCTTCATGACTGAATCGACCTCTTCGTCCGCTACATACAGCTCCAGCTTGAGCTTGGGAAGGAGGTCAACCTCCATGGTTCCGCCCCGGTACTGCAGCTTGATGCCCTTCTGCTCGCCCCGGCCCAGGACATTGATGATAGTCATGCCGACAATTCCATTCTCTTCCAGGGCTTTCTTGATCTGCTCCAGCCTCTCCGGCCGAACTATCGCCTCTATCTTTCTCATTTGCTATCACACCTTCAGGCGTAGGCCTTCTCGCCATGCTGGGCGATATCTAGGCCAACGTACTCCTCATCCTCTGTAACCCTTAGGCCCATAACGGAGTCTACGATCTTGGCGAGGATCATTGTCATTACGAAGGCGTAGATCACAGATGCGCCTGCCGCCATTATCTGCACTGCAAACTGATGAAAGTTTCCATAGATCAGGCCGGTGTAGTTGTTGACCGAGGCGGTAGCGAATATTCCCGTGGCAATCGCACCCCACAGTCCGCCCATGCCGTGCACCGCCCAGGCATCACAGCTCTCATCCAGGCCACGACCGACGCGAAAGAGCAGGGCCGTGTAGCAGAGAACGCCAGCCACGCCGCCGATCACTATGGCAGACATGTTGTCCACATATCCCGCGGCAGGCGTGATTGCCACCAGTCCGGCAATGGCTCCGCTCACCATTCCCAAGGCGCTTGGTTTTCCTTTGAGCCAGCTTGCCAAGAGCCAGGTTAAGGCGCCCGCCGCGGCAGATGTATTGGTCACCACGAAAGCGCTGGCCGCAAGGCCATTTGCTGCTAAGGCGCTGCCGGAGTTGAATCCGAACCATCCGAACCAGAGGAGGCCAGCACCAAGCATTGACATGGGGATATTGTGCGGCTCCATGACATAAGAGCCGAAGCCCACCCTCTTGCCGATGACGAGAGCAATAGCCAGAGCGGAGAAGCCGGAGCTTATGTGCACCACTGTTCCGCCTGCAAAGTCCAGAGCCCCCATCTGGGCCAGCCAGCCGCCCGCCCAGACCCAATGGGCCAAGGGATCATAAACCAGGGTGGTCCAGAGCAGCGCCAGCACGATGAAGGAACTGAGACGGACCCTCTCTGCCACGGCAGACGTCAGGATGGCCAGGGTCACGGCCGCGAAGACCAACTGGAAGGCCATGTAGATAAGGTGCGGAATGTTCCCCGCCAGGGGCGCGGAATCGACCCCAACGCCGCTCAGGCCCACGTAGTTCAGGCCGCCGATGAATCCACTGATGTCCGTTCCGAAGGCCAGGCTGTAGCCGAATAGCACCCACTGGATGCTGGCCAGGGCGAAGGCCAGGAAGGAGAGGCCGAACATCGAGACGAAGGTCTTGCTCCGCACCAGGCCGCCATAGAACAAACCAACGCCCGGCGTCATAAGCATCACCAATGCAGTGGACGCCAGTACCCATGCTGTGTCACCGTTGTTTATTTCCAACTAGATCACCTCAAATCAATACGAATGCAATATAATTTTTGTATTCTTCCTGACCTTCAATGAAGATTCGGGCCAGGATTCTCTGAACAAAAACCTGGTCAGGAGTATTTAAAAGGATATTTGATATAATTTCATAAGAGATATGAATGATTCACATTTGTTCATATGCAACCTGAGGGGGTAGGGCTCTAGGATGGGCGGCTCTTTGGTGGTTTGGGTTCATGCAAACGATTCCGGGGCCGTCTCCAGCTTGACCATGTCGCATCCGTGTCGGGGTCCACGGTCCTCGCTCCTGGCCGCCGTCCGTGCGGCCGACTGGCCTGGGCTGCGCTGTCGTCAGGGCGGGCTGGCTTGCCTGGCAAGCGCTCGTGCCAGGAGGCGGGAGGCCGGTTGGGCCTGGCGTCAGGGGGGCTTGTATCCGGGAGGGGCAGCTTTTTGGAGCTGGATTTTTGGAAATGATGGTGGGTCGCTATTAATATTGGCTGAGAATTATAACCGCGCTACCACGGGCCACCACAGAGGCACAGAGCGCACAGAGGACGCACAGAGACTTTTTTGGCAGAGGTTTCGGGGCCGTCTCCGGCTTGCCGATCCTTGCGGGCCGTGGGCCAGCCGCGCCCTGCAGTCCATCGACCATGTCGCAGCCTTTGCCGGGGACCGGCTGCGCTCCTGGCCGCCGCCCGTGGGCCGGACCGTCCGGGCTGCTTCGTCGTCTTCTGGGCGAGTGCTCGTGCGGACTCACGCATGGGCGCGCGTGCCTGCATGTGAGCCTGCTGCCAGCGGGACCGGAAGGGTTTGGAAAAGATGGATGCAGAAGAGATCCATAGAGAGACAAACCTGCCAGGAGTCGTGGCAAGCTATGGATCAATTTAAATATGAATCAGATCATTTAGATTTCTGTTTTGCCAGATGTGCTAACATGCATCTACTGAAAGGAGGAGTTCATCATTCCCGAAGAGATACAAGAGCAGTACTACGATCTAAATGATAATCAGATGCCCTATGGCGGAGCCACTGACATCCACGGCAAGATCCTCTGGAAAGTCTCCAAAGAAGAGCATGACCAGATGATGGCTCGCATAAAGAAGGCCTTTGGAAAAGAGTAATAGCTATGCTGCGAGCGGCCATTGACGCGGATATTTTCTTCTTCTCCATCAGTCAAAAGAGTGAAAATCTGACCAAGCGGGATATCAATCCCTATGATATAAAAAAATTCTTGTTTCATTTGAGCGGCCATCCTGATATCTCGCTGTGCGTCCCTATTTCAGTTCTTGGTGAAGTAGTTATTATCTGCGTTGAAGGTGAGTGGAAGGGCCGGGAAGGAAAGCATAACCGGGAGGAGCTTCACGAGCTTATCGATATCTGGAGCGCCCTGAGAATATCATTTCTTCACCCCAACGAAGCAGTCGCCGCAACCTGTTACAATCTGTATAACCATGGCGATTATAAAGATTCAAGAATCAAACCGGCAGACCTGGTGCATATGGGGTATGCTCTGGCTTACGATGTGGATTACTTCATAACCACAGACAGAATTCTAAGGGCTTACCGCATCCCAAAAGAGTTCAAAACCAAGGTTCTGCACCCGCGTGAAGCTCAGGCCATTCTGAAATAATCCCGAGTGTATTCGCCCCGTGTCCCTTGGCTTTTCGATCTAGGCCGTCCTGGTTGCCGGTTCGATGGCGGCAGAGTCGCTTGCCGCGCGTACGTGCTGGCACATGGGGGCCGGGAGGCCGGTCGGGCCTGCGGTCAGGGGGCGCTTGCCTTTGGGATGGGCAGCTTTTCGGGGGGCGGGATTAGGAAAGCGATGCTCTCGGTTCACGATTACTATTAGCTGAAAATTATAACCGAGCCACTACGGGCCACCACAGAGGCACAGAGCGCACAGAGGACGCACAGAGACTTTTGGGCAGAGGTTTCGGGGCCGTCTCCGGCTGGCGAGTCCTTGCGGGGCCGCGGGCCAGCCGCGCCCGGCAGCCCATCGACCGTGCCGCATCCTTGCAGGGGTTCCGGCTACGCTCGTGGCCGCCGCCTGTGGGCTGGGCCGGCCGGGCTTGCGGCGATGTCGTCAGGGTGGGCTGGATTGCCTGGTAGGCGATCGCGGCAGGGGGCCAGGAGAACAAATGGCTGGTAGGCTCGTCCATTCCGGGGGCTGGCTGCTCTGCACAATCGATCGGGATCAGCAGGGCGAGAAAGGACAGGGTGCTGAAGGGAAAGCGAGAAGTACATGATGAAAGATTCCCTGGGTGCTGACTCTAAAAGGATCACAATTCTTTAGAACTACGCAAGTCCAAAGGTTATTTATACAACTGAAAGAACGAAAGCAATGTAATGGAGGTGCGAAAATGACCTTTTTAAGTATAGGAGATCTTATATTCGATGATATTCAAAATTTTATATCATTTCTCGAATATGATAAAAGCGGTTATCAGTTGCCAAGCAACCTCCAAATAGTGGCTACTATTTCTACGTTTGAGACGATAAACGAATTTATTGATAATTTGGTTAAGTTTGGGTTCATAATTGAAAAGAGATATGGGAAACTGCTATTAATATCCAAATCAATAAATAATAGGAAGATTTACTATTACGCATTTTTCGATGATAGGAATAATGTTCCTCTATTTTTAACCCGTGCAAGGAAGACAGATGATATACCTGAAACTCTTCTGGATTATATAAAAAGAGCTAGGGATATATCAAATCTCTGGATTACTCCAAGAATCATGAGAGAATTAAAAGAGAGATTAATCGAAGAACACAGCAATCTAATTATTACATATTTTTCTGCAAAAAGAACACCTGACTCGAATATCAGAGCAGAATATAGACCTGAGGTAAGCAGAGGCATTCAATATCGGGGAATTGATGGTAAGCAAGCGCTTGATGAAATGGAGTTCTATTATGGAGTGCTGCCAAAAATCCTAGAAATATGGCTTCCAAATGGCGTGGCATTTAGGATAGACAATAAAGGAATAATAACTTTGCTTAAAGGCAATTTTGGAAATGTATTTAAGATTATAGAAAGCGTAATTGATAAATTAATCGCGCTCAGAAATGCAATAGGGGAATCTAATTATACTATTTATAAAGTTGGGATTAATAACCAATTTACACATATGATTCAAACGCCCTGGTCAGTAATTCTGCCCACAAGAATGCGGTTAGATGATATTCCAGGCTTTTGCAGAGCATTAAGCGAAGAAGAATGGGATTTTACTGTATTAGAGGATATGCTTCTCAAGGAATCTATGTTTTCAGCGAGATTAATAGATAATAATAATAGTTCTGTATTTGATATTGAAACCTCAGGCGATACAATCGATATATATCCAGTAGAACAAGCTGATATCGGATCATATATAAAATTTTATGAGTTTCTTGTAGAAAACGTAGATTCTCAGGCCGCTGTGGGGTGAATATATAGGAGACTCTCGAAATAATCCACAGAGCTATGAGGAGTTCTATAGTTGCTTATCTAATGAAGAAAAATCACAGCTTCGTAAACTAACAAAGGAATTTGTGGATTATTTCAAGCCCGTTGCTTTGGAGAGAATAAATAACGAACTAGATAACGATAAACGGCATCAAAATTTAATTAAGTTTTGTGCAAAAGCTTTTGCTAAAACAGATTTGGCGCTTAGATCTGGTTACGAGTTCTATTTTACGGAGCCGCTAATAGAATTTTGTTCATCTCATGAAGGTAGTAGTTGTTTTGATATTTTATTATTTAATGAATTCTCAAAAAGTGCTATCTTAATAGAGTGCAAAACATCAATACCTTCCAGTACAAAAAGCACAATGAGAGGTATAGAAAAATCAATTAAACATGTCCAAAGCAAATTAGATTATTTATCTGATATAATAGGCATTCAAATGGATTCAGAGAAGATTGAATATGTTTTGTGTGTATATGATAAGGATTCAAACAAAGTAATAGAATCTCTGAAAGGCCAATCCAAAAGAGGAAGCGAATTTAGCTATGATCCTGAACGGGTCAAGTTATGGATCTATAGGCCTATGTCAAAAATCATGCAATTGCATCTTAGTCATATCCATAATAATCCAGAATTAACTAGGATATTATTAGCCGGTTTTGATGAAAAAAGCTCAAAAAGTAGATTTGAATTGCCATATAGTTATTCATCACGCCATTATACAATTTTACAACTAGCGATTATTGGCGATTGCTATAGAAAGAATTTACTTGATCAATTCATAGACGATCCAAAAATAATTAAAGTAGATGAGATATCAGCAACTTTGGAGCGAAATCTTTCTCTCGGTATGCTTCCCGAAAGAAAAAAGGAGCTAATAAAAGAAAAGGTAGAGTACATAATAAAATATGGCGAGAAATATAAGCTAATTGAGAAGCTTAACGATAATGAAATAAGGTTAATATGTGTGGGAAACAGGATAGATTTAGTTTCTAAGAATATTAAAGATAAATTCTTTAAGAATTGGGTAGAAGAGAAATCGAATGAAATGGGAAAAGAAAAAGCTTTAAAGGAATATAAAAGGAGAGCAGGCATAAGGCAACTTTCGGATTTCCCGGAATTTGTTTAAAAACCAAATTAAAAATGCAGGACCAAACATGTAGCTATAATCTTGTCTAGGTTTTATTGAATACAAAGCAAATTATCGAAAAGAGAATAGGCTTTTATTTTATAAACCCTTTCTTGAAGCGATAAATTGTGGTAAGGGGTTTCAGCATGATAAATAAGCGATTCGACCAAGTTGAAAAAGCGGATATAGACGCATTGATTTCGGATGAAGAACCAGAAAATCGAAATCTTGATTATAAACAGGAGCTGCCAGGAGGGACAGATAATGATAAAAAGGAATTTCTTGCAGACGTTTCATCATTTGCTAATGCATCTGGTGGATATATCTTATACGGAATTCCCGAGAAACGCGATGGTGATGGAAAACCTACTGGAATTCCTGAAAGAGCTGATGGCCTAAGTATTAATGCTGATCTCGAAATCAAAAGAATGGATAGTCTCATTCGAGATGGAATAGAACCTCGAATAATTGGCTATCACATTAGAGAAATCACAGAATTCTCAAAAGGTCCAGTGATTCTTGTTTATATACCCAAGAGCTGGATGCCACCGCATATGGTCACGATAAAAGGGTCGTCACGTTTTTACTCCAGAACAAGTAAGGGAAAATATCCACTAGATATAACTGAAATACGCTCTGCAGTTTTATTGTCAGAAAGTATTGCAGACAAAATTAGGCAGTTTCGGGATGGTCGTCTCACAAGAATAATAGCGGCTGAAACCCCTGTACCACTGGATCAAGAGGCAAAGATTGTTATGCATATCCATCCTATCTCTGGACTGGATCTAACAAAACAGATAGACATAAGATCTATTAATCCTGGGGATCTAAAGCCATTGGCGCCATTTAGCGGATGGAATCACAGGATCAACTTTGATGGCTTTCTGACATTTGTATGCCAAAAAGATCGTCCTTGTGGTTGCTATCTTCAGCTATTTCGCAATGGTGCGATTGAAACAGTAAATTCGTCGATGCTTCAAGATGATGGAAGAGGCAAACTGTTTTAAATCTCGCCAATAGAACGAGAACTAATATCGGCATTAAATATCTATTTGAAATTAGAGATGGACCTCGGATTTGAGCCGCCAATTTTAGTGATGATCAGTCTGCTCGGAGTAAAAGGTTATAGGACGCCCGATAGCTTCAGATATTTTACCCCATATAACTCTGAAATTGATAGAGATTCGTTAGTCCTTCCAGATATCTTTGTCGATGAATATGGATCTGATTCTGCGCGTCTTCTTCGTCCAGCATTTGATGCAATATGGCAAGCTATGGGGTTTGGAGGAAGTCAGAATTACGATGAAAAAGGAAATTGGATGGAACGTTAGAAGGCATACTGTAGAATCAAATGAGTGAGGAATTGATTATGCATCTCGCTCATATTTAAGCTCCTCAACCCCCCATCCAACCATATCGCCTCTGCCAAATTCCGTTCATACCTTTTCACACTCCCTCTGCAAAATTCCGATATCCTCTGCTATCTTCTCAAATAATTCCTTATATCCCCGCCCCCACCGCTCTCTTGGAGGTGAGGCCAAGACCTTGCAGACACGAAGCACTCCTTTCAAGGGCATATTCCAGGAAGTTGGGGTTCTCCTCCTCCCCAACCTTCCAGCATGGCGGCGGAGCCGGTGCAGCGCTCCCCAGACTTAAATATGAAATATTAAATAATTTAGGTGCAATATGAGGCAAATAGCCATCTACGGCAAAGGCGGCATTGGCAAGTCGACCACCACCCAGAATCTCACCGCAGCCCTATCGACCTTTGGAAAGAAGATCATGCAAATAGGCTGCGATCCCAAAGCAGACTCAGTGAAGATGCTCATGAACGGCAGAAGGCAGCCTTCCGTTCTGGATACTCTAAGGAAAGAAGGCGAGGTACAACTGGAAGACGTACTGAAGACCGGCTTTGGCGGCATAAGATGCGTTGAGTCCGGCGGACCGGAGCCTGGCGTGGGCTGCGCCGGGCGCGGCATAATCACCTCCATTGGGCTTCTGGAGAACCTGGGAGCATACACCGACGACCTGGACTACGTCTTCTACGATGTCCTGGGCGACGTGGTCTGCGGCGGATTCGCCATGCCCATCAGGGAAGGAAAAGCGAAGGAGATCTACATCGTAGCCTCAGGCGAGATGATGGCCCTTTATGCAGCCAACAACATCTGCAAGGGTATCCAGAAGTTCGCCGAGTCAGGCGGCACGCGCCTGGGCGGCATCATCTGCAACTCCCGCAACGTCGATCGAGAAAAGGAGCTGGTGTCGGCCTTCGCCAAGAAGATCGGCAGCCAGATGATCCAGTTCGTGCCCAGAGACAATGTCGTCCATCAGTCCGAGATCCACAAGAAGACGGTCATCGAGTATGCCCCGGATTCAGATCAGGCCAAAGCCTACCTGGCTCTGGCTAAAGCCGTCGATGAAAACGAGATGTTCGTGATCCCCCAGCCCATGGAGTACGAAGAGCTTGAGGAAGTCATGATGGAATGGGGTGTAATGGAATGAAAATGATCCGCGCCGTCATCAGGCCTGAGGCCGTGGACAAGGTCGCCGATAACCTGGAGGCAGGCGGCTTTACTGCCCTCACCCGCATCGAGGTCTTCGGCCGAGGCAAGCAGAAGGGCATCAAGGTGGGCAATGTGGTCTTTGATAATTTGCCAAAGACCAT
>JAPKYC010000095.1 GCA_026394505.1 Methanothrix sp. | reverse complement strand
ATCCCTTGAATATCCAAACGATGCCAAAATGCATTTGTTGCCCTCAAAATATGTAGATGTAAGATCGATATCGAGCCGATCACAATCATAGTGATATACTTTGCGAATATTTTCATATATTGCAGCTTGCATTTTTACTGTATTTTCCGGTTGAAGATAATCCAAGGCGTTTAGGCTAACATCATATGTTAATTCCGAGCACGGGAACTTAAGGAAAATAGGTAGTGAGCTTCTTGAGTACCATTCCTGAAGCCTAAAATAACTGCATGGATCGCAATTCCTGTTGATAGACATAGCTTCAACGACCTTCCCTATACTCGGTCCACCCCCCTTGTCGCTGAATTTATCGATGATATTGACAAAATCGATCTCTTCACAGACTTTGTGAAATGCCAGCTCCCTTCCATAATCAAACGTCTCTTCCACGGAGATGTCAGTCAATAAAGATGGCAACTTATATCCAAGAGACACTATGATCGATCTAAATTTTGTAATGAGAGCTGTATCATCCAATTTTTTTATTTTCTCCTCTAGCTCTAATCTCTTGGGTTCGTCAATATTCTCCAGACTGCCAAGATAGAGCTTTGTCTTGCGAGTAACTTTCCCGTTTATGCGTTTTCCTTCGTATATAGCATAATATTTGTGTCCCTTCCGGGGAATTGCCTGAATGAACATGAACTATACTAAGTCCTATCAACATATAAACATTTCGCTATATGATGCCCCAATTGATGTCGTTTATTGTAAGAGATTAGTTTTATCAACAAATATCGGCTTGATTTGGAACGAATACAAGAGAAATCGTGGTGTTGAAATGCCATGTGCGCGAAGGGTATTTTCTAGAAAACAGAGTTATATACTACCAAACATGCGTTTAGAGAAAATCATGGATAGATATTTCAAGCAAAACCTCACTGCAGTGATAATCGAAGAGCCATCTGAAGATTGGTTCCGGATTAGTAAAGGAATGCATAACTTGAGCGATGTTATGGTTAGCTAAGTCAACAATTTATCATTTTTTATTGCCAGAAAAAAGTAACGGACTCGCCGGGACTCGAACCCAGGTCAGCGGGTATCTTCGACCATAGTCACCGAAGCCCGCTAGGATATCCACTACCCTACGAGTCCAACATCCAAGCCTTGCTAGCTTCCAGGCTATTAACCTTTCCCGCAAACCGTGACTTCCTCCCCACCCTGAAGGATGGGGCTTCCTGCTCCGACGAACCAGCACTTGCTTTGGACTTAGGCCAAAGCCAAAAGTCGGTTCTACACAGGCTATAGGATTAACCAATACCAAGGTTTTGCCGGCTCTTTCAGCCTTGCTTGGATCTTCGAATACTATTCTGTCTGCCGAGTTTACCAGTTTCCTCGATACCTGATGCAAGAACTCCTCGCGAAGGTTGGTTACCCTCTTTGCGATCCTGGCCAACTCCGTCTGGGCTTTCTTTTGGTTGTTGGAACCAATTATCAAAGGATTTCTGAAGCCACCTCAAGACATCCTGTTCGACCTGAGAATAAATCTTTTATAGATGTGATCCCAAACATAGATACTGAAAAAAAAAGTTGCAGCCTGGACATATGCCATTTGAGATAGAGTTGAGAGGAACCATCATTCTAGTATCAATGCTACTGATTCTGTGTCCCTCAGCCTGCCAGGCCTCTGAGGAAAATGATCTGTGGCTGCTACTCTCCAGCTATGAGGATATCGGCATCACTATGACGGATTTGGCATTCTTTCTGGCAACACATGGTTATGATGCACAACCGGCACCGGATCAATCCTCGGTCGTCGTCAAGCTAAAAGAAGGCAAAGAGGTCTATCTCACACCTAATGGAGCTTCACCAAGACTGGCAGATCTGTGGATGACTCCCCCCACTGCCAAGGCCGGACCGGTGCAGGTGATATCAGGCGATGCCATCAGAGTCAATGCTACTTACGCCCTAACCGACAACGCCGAATTTGTGAAGACGATCAGTAGATACGTCATGTTTCCCGTAACGCCCCTGGGAATGTGCTATGAAGGTTCTCAAAAGCTGGACTGCACTTACAGGGATTTTGGATATAAAGTTGCATTTCTGTATATTCCCAGCGAATTTGACTCCCAGGGCCATATCTGGGTTGCCGTGGAGGACAAAGACCATCCCGATGCCTGGCTTGCTGTTGATAGCTATTATGGGGTTATGAAGGATGCCGAGTATTATTCCGCACCTTACAGCTTCACCGAATTTCAATACCTTGATTCGATCAATCCTAAATGGAGGCTGGCTTAAAATGATTAAAAAAAACAATAAGATGTCCGGCATTGCCCGACTTCTCATGGCAACGATTGCCATCCTGATCTTCTCAGGGACGGGCATCTGCACTGACCTGATCAATGATTTGCATGACGGCTCAAACCTCACATATTCAGAGTTGCAGGGAGCCGGTCTTGCCCAAGCTCACCTCAACCGCTCCGATCTTAGCTACTCCAGCCTGCGGGGAGCCGACCTTTCCCGCACTCACCTGATCGGGTCAGATTTGTCTTTCGCCACAGCAATAGGGGCCGATTTTTCCGGGGCCAAAATGAGTAGAGTCAGTTTGCAGGACTCAGATCTGTCCGGAGCTAACCTCGCCGGAGCCGATCTTACGGGAGCGAATATGATAAATGCAAATCTCAGCGGTGCAGATCTCTCCGGTGCTGTTCTGCAGGAGGCCAGGATGTCAGGCGCCAATTTGACTCGCGCAAATTTAAAGGGCGCGATCATGAATAGCGCCAATCTTACTGATGCAAATCTTACCGGTGCGGATATGAGCCTGTCCCTTCTATCCGAGTCACGCATGCCGGGTGCGACTCTAGTTGGTGCTAACCTCGCCAATGCAGATCTGACCGGTGCGAATATGGATTCAGCGGATTTGAATGATGCAGATTTAACCGGTTCCAGGCTATTTGCCGCGAACCTCATGAATGCCCGCATGAGGGGGGTATTGCTGGATGGGGCAAATCTGATTGCAGCACGCTTAAGCTGGGCAGATCTCAAAGAATGCAGAATGTCCCGCAGCCAGCTTTCCCGGGCAGAGCTCTACAGCACAAATCTTTGTGGTTCCGACCTCGCCGGCTCGGACTTCACCAGGGCCTACATGATGAGATCAAACTTAAGTGGAGCTCGATTGGATGATGCAGACCTGGCTTATGCTGATTTGACGGAGGCCAATCTCTCATTTGCTTCTCTCAAGGGTGCAAAGATTCCCAACCTTGACCTGACAAGAGTCGATCTGTCTGGGGCTGATCTGACGGGAGTTTTGCTGGAGTTCACGGAGATGGTGGGTACCAACCTGCATAAGGCAAAAATGACCCGAGCTAAAATAAGCCGTCTTGCCATGCGGGATGTGGACTTGAGCGGAGCTGACCTGAGAGATGCAAAAATATCAGTATCTCTAATGGAGCGGGTAAATTTTTCGGGAGCAGACCTGAGAGATGTCAGTTGGGACGTTGTGTATATAACCGACGCCGATCTGAGGAGAGCCAATCTGCAGAGAATAAAATGCGATCCATTTACTTTGCCGTATCTAGCCGCATCTCAGCTTGAAGGGGCTTTCATGAGTGAAACTCTTCGAATGCAGTTAAATAGCCCAAGAGTATCACCAGAAACTTGAAATGTCATAAGGGAAAGAGTATTAAGATCTATGAAAATTGAATCTTTGATGTTGGGCGCATTGATGGCCGCATGTTGCATCGCCGCGGCCCAGCCACAGGATATCATCAGCAAGATAGCGGATCGTGCCGATCTGGCCGAAATGGACCTGACCAATATGAATCTCAGCGGCATGCACCTCAATCAATCGAACCTGTCCGGCTCAAATCTCTCCGGTTCCGATCTAAGTGGCGCTTTTATGCGCTCCGCATGGCTGACACATTCCCTGTTACAAGGAACAAAGATGGTAAAGGCAGATTTAACGGGAGCCGTTCTTAGTGGAGCGAACCTTGCCGGATCGGATCTTTCCCAGGCCATTTTGGCCTATACGCAAATGTCAGATGTTGATCTTAATAATGCCATCTTGGAGAAAACGGATCTCACCGAGGCCGATCTTTCCGATGCCAATCTCTCCAATGCAGATTTAACCGATGCCAGGCTCTTTCGAACCGACCTCACCGGTGCCAATCTCAAGCGCATCTATCTGATTGGTGCAAACCTGATTGGAGCTCATGTAAGCTTTTCGGACCTCAGCGAAAGTTATCTCTCGAGAGGTCAATTTTCCCGGGCAGAGCTATACAACACCAACCTGCATGGCGCGGACCTCTCTGAAGCTGATTTTACCAGAGCATATCTTATGGGCGCTAACTTGACGGGAGCCAACCTAAAATCGACCAGTCTCTCTTATGCCGATTTAACAGAGGCAAAGCTCATGGGGGCGAGCCTGAATTTCGCCAAGCTTCCCTATGCCGACCTGACAAGGGCTAACCTCACGGGAGCCGATCTTTCCGATGCAAACTTGAACTCGGCGAGGCTGAATGGCGCCGTCCTTTGCAGAGTAATGCTTGATCGTGTCAGGTTATCCGAGATGGATCTGAGGGGCGTGGATTTAACAGACTCCTCCCTTCGGGACACGAGCCTGGTTCTGGTGTATCTGGGCAAAGCCAAAATGAGCGGGGCTGATTTGAGAGATGCCACCTTTGACCGGGTGGAGATGACGGGAGCAGATCTTACCGGTGCCAACCTGGAGCGTATTAAATATGACCAGTTCACCCTTTATTCGCTTTCCGATGCCAGGCTGGACGGAGCGAAGATATCAGACAACCTGAAAGCGGATTTGAGTCGCATCAAGGAAGATGCGCTGGCAGGATCTCCATGAGGAATAATTTGCCGTCATTTTGCCTGCTGACCTGCCTCCTCACCGTCTTTATGCTGGCTCCGGCCCAGGCATCGATAATTCCTTTGGGACCCGGCCAGAGCATTCAAAAGGCAATTGATGCCGCATCACCAGGTGACATCATCGAGATATTGCCCGGAACCTACCATGAGAGCATCAATATCACCAAGAGCCTGATCTTGCGGGGCATTTCAGGCGAAGACAGGCCGATCCTGGTTGCCCGCGATAGAGGCAATACCGTGCGAGTTTTGGCAAACCGCACACGTTTGCAGGGCTTGAACCTGACCGGTGCTACAGACTGGTCCATGGCAGGAATCCAGGTAATGTCTCAAGATAATATCATCGCAAACAATACCTTGCAAGGCAACGCAATCGGCATTTTTGTGTCTTCTGGAAATAACACAATAGACTCTAATGAAGTGGATGATAACTACCTGGGTGGATTAATTATCTTTTCAGCCGCGGGAAATACAATATCGAATAACTGTTTCTGCGAAAATAATCAGGTAGGCGTTATGATCCTAAATTCTACTAATAATACAATTATTAATAATAATGCCAGCGAAAATATGGGCATAGCCATTAAATTATTCCAGTCCCGTGATAACCTCGTAGAAAATAATGTAGTCATCACTAACGACTACGGCATTGTATTGTCTAGCGCAGATAATAATTATATACATAACAACACGGCAATTAATAATGACTACGGCATCTATCCTTATTTATCACGAGGCAATGTGATCTCGAATAACACTGCATTCAAGAATGACTATGCCATCTATCTTTGGGATTCCCAGGGCAACAAATTCATAGATAATAACCTGGAAAAGAATGATGGGAGCGGAATTACCCTCTTTTATTCCCATGAGAATAGCTTCGAGAACAACGATGCAGATCTCAATAAGCAATATGGAATTCATCTCATCTCTTCCAATAATAACCTCATATTAAGAAACTCCTTTTGCAACATTACCACTGGCAGCGGTGCATACTTTGAAGAATCATTGCAAAACAACTTCACAGAAAACCGGGTATTTTCGAATTTTGATCAGGGAATACAGATCATGAATTCGAGCCGAAATATCCTGGGAAATAACACTATCCATAAAAATCCCAGGGGGATTGTTATCTCAGGCATCAGCGAAGAGAATCAACTCCTCAAGAATGTGGTGAGCGGGGGCAATTTCGGCATTCTGATTAGTGGGGCGAACAACAATACCATTGCAAATAATGCGCTTCAAAGAAATGCTGCCATGGGCATACATCTCAACTTGTCCCAAAGGAATAATCTCTCGGAAAATGATATCCATGATTGCCCGGTGGGCATACTCCTGGAGAAGTGCCTGGATAACAATCTCTCCCACAATCATCTGCAAAATAACGCTAATGGCATCATGCTCCGAGCTTCAAATCACAATAACCTCGGAGAAAATAATATCCTCCGCTGCAAAGAGGGCATAAATCTGGATCAATCCTCCTTGAATCATGTAAAATCCAATGAACTGTCCGGGAATGATGATGGAATCATTATTGTGAAGTCTATGCAAGACGATTTAACGGAAAACATAGTTCAGAGCAAAGATGTGGGCATCAGCCTGACCAGCTCCACGAGGTGCAATATCACAGGCAATAGTGCGCATAGCTGTTATCAGGGCATAAAAATGATCGATTGCAGCCACAACCTGTTATGCTACAACAATCTTCGCAAGAACTCGGAAGGACTTTATCTGGATGAGGGAGTGTACCCGCAACAATCCAGCAGCAACGAGATATATCTAAATGCGTTTATAGATAATGCTCGTGATGTTTATTCCTTTATATCCACCAACTCATGGAGTTCTCCACAGGCACTTTCATATCGATTCCATAAAAAGACCTTCAATAATCGCCTGGGAAACTACTGGCATGGTACGCGAATGTTGGACGACAATAGTGACGGCATCAGCGATCTGCATCATAACATAGGCACTGATATCGATGAAAATCCTCTGATGCAACTTCCGGCTGAGTACGAGATATAGGGGTTAACTTTAAGACCTCGGCAGTGACTTTAAAGTGCGGAGGTATTAGGAGAATGGGATTTAAGTGTGTGCTAATAGCTTTGGCTCTTGTGGCATGTCTTTGCATGACTGCCTTCGCTCTGGGACCAAAGAACGAGTACGTCGAGCCGGAGTTTCCCTGAGAGGACATGTCCGGCAACCAAATTTACCAGGAAGTTCGTGAGGGCGTCTATGATGACATGAACGACTCTGCTCTGTCTTTCCGAAACGAGAGCCTATTTACCGTGAGAAAGGATACAGGCATGAGCCCTCACGTTCCTGGCAAAGGTGTAAGAACACCGGTTGTCGTCATCAGGGGATTAGGCGTCGCTCCGGCCGCAGGAAGCTGGGCCTTTACTCTGAACGACGTTGATAAAAGCTATCTCAAGCTTGACCTTTATCAGACCGCTGATGCCGTTTTTGGATCGGGAGAGCTGGCAGATAATGGAGTCGTCACTGCCGTCACCGCGGGAGGCAGCGTGCTGGGTAATAGGTTGGCATTGTTTGTGATCCCGGCCGGCAGTCAAAACATGTACCGCTTCAGCCTTACTATTAAGCCGGGCTCCATGAATGGAGAGTTTATCTTCACAGCACCGGGAATAACCCAGCCGGGCGTGGCCTTCGGCAGCCTGTTGGCACCGCAGATCACTCAACCCCTGCCTGTGACTGCGCCTACAACTGCATAAGATCAATATATTTTTATTTTTATCAATTTATGGTGGCAAAGGATACCATTATTAACATCGCCATCCCAATCGTCTGCAGAGGGTTAGTGGATATGACATTAAAAGCAATTCTGATAGTATTATTATTCATAAGCCTGGTTGCCAATGCATCTTCGCAGGGTTACATGGGCACTGTGAGCACCGGCACGGGAATAGTACCCGCTCTAACTGTGGGCAAGGGCTCGATTTCAGCCTCCCATGTGGGCGCTATCTCATCACTGGCAAACCTCACAGGAAGCTGGGCTCTTGATCTGAAAGGGACCCAGATCAGGCATTTTGACTTGCAGATGTATCAGGAAGACGACCTCATTTTGGGGGCGGGCCAATTGTCCGCCGACCAAAGCGGCCTGGCCGTGACTGCGGCCGGTTCTGTGGCCGGAGACAGGCCAACCATATTCATCTCCCTGATTGATACAGGGCAGGTATTCCGGCTCAAGCTCTCTGTTTCCGGAGAAGCTCTTGCCGGGGAGTATGATTCTCTTTCCCCGGCGCAGTCGCGCCAGTCGGGAACAGTGACGGGCCGTATAACTTTAGCAGCCAAGAAAAGTCCTGCAACAACGCTTGGCAAAAGCGTCAATCCCAGTGCGACCGCGGGAGCATGGGTGGGAAGGGCCACAGAGAGCATCTCCAAGAGTAGCAGTGGAGGGATCTAAGATGAGAGGAACGATAACGATATTGATTCTGTTTATGGTCGCGAGCTCTCCAGCCGCGGCAAAGTGTTGTTCATTGGGTGGCGGAGCATCCTACAACTTCCTGGGAGACTCGGCCGTGGACATCGACATGGATAGCTACGATGAGTTCGTCCGCGAGAATGTTCCGGCCGGCTTTGTGGCAGTTCCTGATGTGAAGACGGCGGCAACAAGCCGAATCCGCCTGAATCTGTTAGATAATAGCCGCATTTATCTTCTTCTCTCTCAAGCAGAAGGAAGGATTTTTGGCCAGGGAAATGTAACCCAGGGAAATGTTACCGGGCCGGTAGAGGCTACGGGGACTCTGCAAGCAAACAAACTGTCTCTTGATGTAACTGCCTATGGCGGAGAGTTATACAAATTTAGCCTGGCGGCAGAAGGCAGCACCGTTCTGGGAGACTACAGCCTGGCGATGCCTGACGGAGAGAAACGGACAGGAGTTGTGAATGGCAAGTGGGAGATCTGAGGCGCATCATGTCTTCGTTCCTGGGGAAAATCTCTTCATGAGGCGCTTCATATTCATCTTGCCAGCCCCGCCTCTCATGCCTTTGATTGCCTTTTGCATGGCCTGATGGGATTTGAGAAGCTCGCGAACCACATCAGCAGTTGCGCCGCTGCCCCGGGATATGCGCTTGATGCGCGAGGCGGTTATCATCTTGGGGTCCTCCAGCTCGGCCGGCGTCATGGAGTCCATGACCACCCGGTACTTGTCCAGGCGGTCTTTGGTCATCTGATACTCTTTGTCGGTTAGCTCCAGCCCCAGGCCGCCCATGGGCAGCATCTGCATGATCTGCTTTAGGGGTCCCAGCTTGTTCATGGCCTCCATCTGCTGGTACATGTCTTTCAGGGTGAACTTGCCCCGCAGGAGCGATTCGACGTCCACCTGGGCATCAGTCTGCACCTCCTGGGCCCTCTCGATGAGCGTCTTGATGTCGCCCATGCCCAGCATGCGGGAGATGAAGCGATCCGCCTCGAACTTCTCCAGGTCGGCCGACGTCTCACCCACGCCGATGAAGGCCACACCGGTTTTGGTCTCAGCCACGGCGGAGAGCGCTCCGCCGCCTTTGGCTGTGCCGTCCAGCTTGGTGATGATGACGCCCGTGATCTGGATTGCTTCGTTGAAGGCGCGCGCCTGCTCGGATGCCTGCTGGCCCAAAGCGGCGTCCATCACCAGCAATTTTTGCTCGGCATTGACTACGCAGTGAATGTCCTTCATCTCCTGGATCAGATCGCCCTCCAGGGCGTGCCGTCCCGCGGTATCGACGATGCGAACGTCGTACTTCTTGGCAGCCTCCAGGCCCGCCCTGGCAACGGCGGGCGCATCGGGATTGCCTCTCTCTCCGTAAAAAAAGATGCCCTGCTTTTCACAGAGCGCTTTCAACTGGTCATAGGCTCCGGCGCGAAAGGTGTCGGCGCAGATGACCGCAGTTCGCAGCCCCTTTCGTTGAAAGAAGGTGGCCAGCTTCGCGGCAGTGGTGGTCTTTCCCGAGCCCTGCAGGCCCACCAGCATGATGTTCTGCTTTTTCAGGGGAATGTCACAGCCGCAACCTACCAGGTTGATCAACTCCTGATAGACGATGTTGATGACGTGCTCGCGCGGGTTCATGCCCGCGGCCGGCTTTTCACTCAGCGCCCGCTCTCTGATGGTGTTGGAGAGCTGCATCACCAGCTTAACATTCACATCAGCTTGCAGTAGTGCTCGCTGAATCTCACGCACGGCATCGTCTACCAGTGCCTTGTCTATCTTATTCGCCGACGCAATCTTCTTTAGAGCGTTACGCAGCGATCCGCCTAAGTTTTCCAGGACCATAATGCTTCCGTGAGATGGGGGCTGGCAAACCATATAAAAATGTTCCTTGCTTGGGGAAAATGAAGGTAAGAGCTAGATGAAAATAGGAGGGTGGCAAAAGTCTCGTGGATCGGAGGGAGGGAAAATAGACACATCGACTTTTGCCGATTATGAGCTGGTATTTTGTCGATATATAGTTTTCGCCCGCGAAAAATAGCGCTTAATCCTCGGAAAAGAAAATACGAAAACAGGATGATCGAGCTCCATGCGGGCCTGCACCGATCCACAGCGCCCCCTGGGGAGCCGGTCACAAAAGTGCCGGCCTGGCCCTGCCCATGGCATGCAACTTTCAGACGCCTAAGCCTTCTGCCTCACAGGCTCGCAGCCGAATGCTTTGCCGCGAAGGCAATCTTTATAGAGGATGACATCTCTCCCAAGGTTGCGGCGCAAGGCGCGCCTCCAACCGATAAAAGTTTAAGTCAGATCGACACAGTTGTCAAAACGCCAATACCCCTTGCCAAGGTGGCGGAGCGGCCACGCAAATGCCTGCAGAGCATTACCACTCCGGTTCGAATCCGGACCTTGGCTTTAATGATTCAATGCCATCTTCATCCAAGATTTTTTGGAGGTCGTCTTCCATGAGCCGCTTCATTCGTCCTCGGTGAAACAGGTACAATTTCTCGGTACTATCCTCATAATCCAGTAGGAAGCATTGCATCAAACTTTTAAATAAAATTTTGTGCATATTTTAGGGAAAAGCTTATATCGTCTCAAGCTGTTTCATTACAGTCCTAATTATTCAGGAGGCTTAATCAGTTTTGAGCAAAGCAACGGGCTACGACGCAAGCCAAATTCAGGTTCTTGAAGGCCTTGAGGCAGTCAGG
>JAPKYC010000274.1 GCA_026394505.1 Methanothrix sp. | reverse complement strand
TGTCAGGTTATAGCGGGCATAATCCTGGAAGATGATGCTGATCTCTCGCCGCAGGTCCACCGTATTGAAGTCGCGCAGGTCAATCCCATCCAGGGCGATTCGTCCCTCCAGCGGATCATAGAGCCGGCAGAGGAGTTTGATCAGGGTGCTCTTGCCGGACCCGTTCTCGCCCACCAGGGCCACCGTCTGACATGGACCGATATGCAGGTTTATGTTCTTCAAGACCAGGGAAGCAGAGCCCGGAAAACCGAAGCTGACGTTCTCGAAGGATATGCCCTGCACAATGGGGCAGGGAACCTTCAAAGGTGCGGCCGGTTCTCTGACCTTGGGCTCCAGTTGCAGGAATTCGTGCAGATTGGTCAGGAAAAGGTTGCTCTCGTAAAGCTTGGCCAGGTTGGAGAGAAAGCTGGAGAGGAAGGACTGGCCCTGCTGCACGGCGCCAAAGTACATCACCATTGATCCCAGAGTAATGCTGCCCAGCAGAGCCTGATTGGCGATAAAGGCCAGGGAGGCAAAGACAGCGGTCAGGGCAACGGCCTGAGACAGAAGGTCCAGGGCGGATCTGCGGTAGATGATGGCCAGCCGTTCCTTTCGCACCACCTCGCGAATGTCCCGGTACTGGCGCATGAATAGCGATCCCAGGTTGAAGAGCCTGATCTCCTTGGCATAACCATCGCTGGTGAGCAGCCAGTGCCGGTACCAGGCCGTTCTCTCCTTTTTGGTACAACTGCGCTGCCAGAGGTAAAGCTTCCTGGCATATTTAGCCTGGATCAGGGCGCTGGGCAGGGCGGCAACACATAGGAGCAGGGCCATCAGCCCGTTAACAGACGCCATCAGAGCGAAGACCGCAACCAGGGATATGCTGCTTCTTCCCGCCTGGAGCAGGCCGTTCACGATCTGGGTCGGCCTGCTGGGCCCCTCCTGTTGGGCCCGATGAAGCATCTCGTAGTATTTGGGGTTCTCGTAGTACTCCAGATCGACCTCCACCGATTTGGCGTGCAGGATCTCCTGGATGCTGTCCGAGACCAGGATCGATTGGGCTTCGCTGACGACACTCGATGCCGAGTTACAGATGGCCACCAGCAGGGCCACGCCGCCCGCCAGGCCAATCCAGAGCAGGACTGCCTCAAAGCCGGCTCCGGAGGTGACCGCGTCCACAATCAGCTTCATCAGATAAAGAGCGGCCAGGGGCAGGCTGCCTTGCAGGATGATCAGGGCGATGCCTGCCAGGGTCCAGCCGGGGGCGCTCTTCCAGACCAGGCCGATGGCCTGCTTAAGCTGGAGGGCGTTGTCAGATGCAGTTTTCCCGATGGTCTTTGGGGATGAGAGATCCAATGATTTACCTCGTTGCTCTGAGTTTTGAACCAGCACTGAATATATATTATCTGATTGGCAGGCAGAAAGCTGTCATTTGTGAATACGATTTTATGAAGCATAATTCAAGCCCTAAGAAAATACAGACAAGCATCTCTCACGGATTGTGCCGGGTGGCCCATGCCCAGGCTCTGGACCTGGGACTGCTAAAGAACGGCGAGAAGGCCTGGGAAGTGGAAGATTGGATGGATAGGGTAAATGCTTTCGAAGATGGGAAAACTTAACGCAAAGTATTGAGTGCTATCTTTTTGCAAGGGAAGCGGAGTAGGCCCTACAACACGTGACTTCGCCTGCTATGCCTCCGCTGGTTTGAGTCTTCACTGTGAGCAGTGTATAAGAGCAGCTTACATGTCCAACTGAAAGCGAAGTGCTTCGATGCCCTCCTGGCGTAGCTTTGCATCAACCAGTTCGCCTACATCCTCTTCCAACCGGCTCTTGTCCAACGTGCGGACTTGGTAGCACAGGGCGATTGAATCCATCTGCAGGCCGGCAATATCAGCGGGCAACAAAACCTCATTCGGATAAATGTTGCGAGCAGCAGATTTTCGAGAGGTCAGCGGAATGATGTTGACTACCGGCAGTATTTGGTTAATGCTCTCTCGACTGATAATCAGCACGGGCCGACGACCGGCTTGTTCAGATCCTTTGGCTGGATTCAATGAGGCGAGAAAGATGTGCCATTGGTACTTCATCAGTCTGGCTCCAACCACTGGGCATCTACTTGCTCAAATGCATTCATCGTTTCACATAGATCAGCCATGAAGAGATCGTCATTTACCGCTTTTCCCATTTGAGCGAGCTTGCCCGCAGTACTTGGAACCAATAATAGTTGCTTGAGTGTTTCCTCAACCAGTGTAAATTCTTCCAGCGGCAGAATAACGCCAACGGGATTTCCCTCAGCATCCCTGATGAACTGACGTTTGAGAGCATGTGCAGCCATTAATTATCTCCTTTTGTCTTGCGAAGTGCCATAGCGTACGAGACACAACAGAAAGACTGTGCGTGGTATTGCCGGCAAGACCCGCCGCCATTTGCAGCTTGTAGCGCATTATTTATTGGGATCTGCGAGATTTAAAAGTTTCCCATGAAGCGCAACACCTGATATATTGATGATCGCCCGATACCATGGCCTATGGTGCGTGGTGCTCCACTTCAATCCATACTGCTTCTGGAACAAGCAATGATGAGAAATCGCAGAGGACGTCCAGTGCATCAAGCTCCGCCAAATGTATCAATGGCCCGGCATCCAGGACCGCCTCAGTCATCGCCTTGCAGTCCCCACTCCAGGTCCTTGCGAATGAAATGCTCCATCAACTCATCCCTATGGCTCTCCAAGTGTCGACGGAGTGCTTCCACCACCAGGCTGTCAAGATCTGGAAAACGGCCTGCTTGAATCTGCTCCTGAACCTGCTGGGCCAAGGCAACAGGAAGAGAGACAGTGGCTTTTACTTCGGACATGTCTTTGCACCTTTAATCTTTTTGCTAGTTCAATTTTTTGTACGGGAGTCTATCGTGTTGTAGTCCCATTCCCTCATATCCCAGCGCCTCTGCCCTGGCGTGGGCCACGGCGCAAAAATATGGCACCTGGGCATCCATCTCTCCATCTTCAAGGTAGGCGTGGGCGGGACACCAGATGTAGAGGTTGATGATGGGGCAGACCCGGCAGGTCTCCAGGCCCCCACCAACCAGAGGCAGGCGAGGAAACTTGGTTAAGCTCTCCGATCTCAAGTAATTGTCCTGGGAGCATATCTCGGCAAGATTGCACTGATGTTAACAAGTTGCACAAAGCATTTTTGTATGGGTGTCCACCTTAATATCATGAGAATTATGGCCAGTCCGGAAAGGTTCAAATTCATCACCCTTGCCATCATGCTGTTTACCGCAATCAGTTGCATCTTAATAGCAGGCGCACAAGAGCTGCCCAGGAATTCTTCAATCAATAGTAATAATCCCACTAACCTCAATCCATCCGTCATTCTTGCCGGGAATGAATCAGGAAATTGGTCTGACTGGCAAAATCAATCCCTCCGCCAATCAAATGGATCTGAGAACCAGACTTCGGAAAATCAAGATGAGATAAGAAGACATATTGATGCTCCAACCTGGAACCACTATGGCCTCATGGTATACCAGCGAGGTTATGCCAACCGTTCTATCGTGTACTTCAATCGCTCCATCAACGAGTCGCCCAGCTTTGTCGATCCATGGAATAACATGGGCGTCGCATACATCGCTTTGTACAATTACAGTGAGGCCGAGCAGTGCTTTGATAGGGCTCTGCAAATCTCAGTATCTGACGGCGCAATTCTCTGGAATAATAAGGGTGTGGCCTTATACCGTATAGGATTGCTGCACGAAGCCCAGGACTGCTTCAATCGATCCCTGGAGCAGGACCCCAACTACTCTCCTGCCTGGAATAACTTGGGCGCAGTCATGGCCGCCCAGAAATTGGATCAACAGGCATTGGAGCTTTATACAAAGTCCATTTCCAGCGACATGTACAACAAGGTGGCATGGAATAATAAAGGCCGCACCCTCACCGAGCTGGGACGCTACGGCGAAGCCTGGGACTGCCTGCATAATGCGCTAATACTGGACAAGAATTACACCCTGGCTTGGGTCAATGCGGCAGATTACTATTACAAAGTCGGGGACCTGAACAATTATCAGGGGGCTCTCATTATCACCAGGATGCAAGGCTACAACGAGACCGAGCCACACTGGCCGGCCGATACCCTGGCGGTTATGATGAAGGATAATATGTCAATCTTGTCGGATGTCCTCAGCAGTCGCACTCCCGCCACAGGCTGGATGGCAGCGGTCTTTGGGCTGTTATCCGTCTGGACGATCCTCCGCATTAGGAAAAGAAGGTCCGTGGCTTAAGAAGTTGCCATTGCATGAGGGTAGAATAGCAAAGCTGGGAAAAAAACGCCCATGATTCAGATTATGCCCTTAACTCGCAGCGCAGATTTGATCTCGGCCAGCTCGCCCTCGATGTACTCAAACCTCTGGTCCATGTGACCCGTCAGGTCCCGCCTCAATCCCTTCATTTCGCCTACGGTTTCATCCTGCTTGTCAAGCATCTTGTCCATCCTGCAATTTGCGCCGTCTATCTTGTCGTTTAAATAGATTACGGACTTAGATATCCATTTGCCCATACGAAAAAAAATATTTTTCCCTAGCTCCTTCCCGCCCCTGCCGCCTTCCTCCAGACCTCGTCGCTATTGTCCATGGACTCGATCTGGTCGTGAATATCGATTCTGTGCTGCACATCGCCCGCCCGCAGCCTCTTTTCCATGGAAATGCGCAGCATCTCCCTGGCAGAGTCTCGTAGCTCTTCCGCCTCCTGCCAGAGCCTCTCCGCCAGCGCGGCATCGGCCGGCCTGGTCTCCACCGACCTGGCCCGCAGCTCCTTCTCACTTTGCAAGGCCGCATCATGCTCCTCTTTCAAGCGCTTGGCATCGGCCTGCAGCTCCTCGACCTCGCGGGTCATATCCTCT
>JAPKYC010000063.1 GCA_026394505.1 Methanothrix sp. | reverse complement strand
AGCGCGTCTCCAGTAGATCCCAGAGGGAGCCCTCGCGAATGCTCTCCTTAACCTGTTTCATCTCCTGCAGTGAGACGTAGAGATTGTGTCTGGCCAAAAGCCTGGTCTTTTGGGGGCTTTCCATCAGTTCTTTCAAGGTATGCTCCTGGCAGACGGGGCAACAGCAGGGAAGATAGCTCATCTCCTCCAGCTTGCCGGTTCCCTGCACAGTCAGGTATCGATCCTGCCGGGCGTAGAGGGCGTATGCCGCCGAGTCGAAGAGATCGCAGCCCATGGCTGCCGCGAGAGCGAAGATCATGGGATGCCCGGCGCCAAAGAGATGCACGGGCCGGCCCGAGCCCAGGCCTTTCTTGGCGGCCGTCACTACATCAACCAGATCGCGATACCGGTAGGCCTCCATGAGCGGAACCACGCCGCCCACAGGATAGACATCAAAGGGAAGGTCGCGGGCGAACCGGCCCGCTCTCTCTCTGAGATCGGGATAGGTTGAGCCCTGGATGGGGCAGGCGAGAAGGGCGGATCTTTCCAGAGCGGCCGCCTGCACCAGTCGCTCCTCTGTTATTGCCAGCTCCGCTTCAGCTCTTTCTCTGGTGACGTCAGGGGGGGTTGGTATGTCCAGGGGCACAGATATGTCCGATTTTATGGCGAATTGAAAGTTCAAAATCTCCAGGGGAGAAACGTCGATATCCCCATACACGGAGAGCTGGAAGGCGCCCGAGTCGGTCATGATCGGTCCGGAAAAGCCCAGGAGATCATGCAGCCCGCGCTCTATTGCCTGTACTCTCAGGTCTGAATCCTGGTGAATTATGTAGCTGTTGGTGATGATCATATCTGCACCCATCTCTTGCAGCTCGCCCGGCGGGATGAGAGGAAGGTGGGGATTGACTACAGGCATGAGCGCGGGAGTCTCGATGGTGCCGTGCAGAGTGGAAAGCCGGCCGATCCTTCCGGCCAGATCTTTATGCAGTATTTCGAAGCGGTCCGGCATGAGTCCTCCCTTACCAATAAGGAATAAATAGGTTGGGACAGATTTTCAGCAGAGGATAATTAATATGAAAACGATTGTAGTACTAATAGCATTAACTTGCCTCTTGGGCCTGGCCGGTGCCCAGACCATTGGCATGGGTGAGGGCTACAGCAGCACTCAGCTTGCATTCTTCAATTCACCCAGCTCATCTACCTTTGAACCCAATGTCCAAACGTACTGGGGCAACTATATCGCCAACCAGCAAAATCTGAGCATCAAGAGTTCGAGTTCCAACATGGATATCTGGATGAACACCTTCCCATTGAAGTTCGACACACCTCTGCAGTTCAAGGCCACGAGCTTTGCCGCGAATGCTGCCGCTCCCACTCTTACGGCTACGGAGCGAAACAGCCAGTTTCTGACCAGAAATGTGAATAGTCAGTTCGGCATCAATCAGATCTGGTCATATCCCCAGACTAGTGGAAGCTTAATGGTATCCAATAGTACGGGCACGCCGAGCAAGGATGCACAAGGACAAATGATGTCGCAAAATATCATGGTCCTCTTTAACACCTAAAAAGATAGAAAAGATCTATTTTTCTTTTTTTGCTCCTTTGCTTGCCTGCACTGTGTAGGGCAATAGTCCTCCTGCCAACAGGATATCTCTCTGCCTTTTGGAGAGGCTCATCAACAGGTGGATCTGCTTATTTCCGGCCAGGGCCATGATGTTCTCTTTGCTCGTCTCCAGGGCCTTACGAATGCCTGGTATTCGAACCTCAGTTTTTTCCGGCAAGCTGTTCCAATCCGATTCCTGGGTAAAATGGAAGGGCACTATGCCAAAGTTCACCAGATTGGCAGCATGTATTCTCTCTATGGATTTGGCGATCACCCCTTTCACTCCCAGGTACATTGGGCAAAGAGCGGCGTGCTCCCGGGAAGAGCCCTGGCCGTAGCTGAGACCTGCCACAATCAGGTTATGCACGCCCTGACCCTGCAGAGCGGATGCCCGGCGGCTGAACTCCTTGTCCAGCGGCTCAAAGACGAATTCAGAGTACTTGGGGACATTGGACCTGTACTTGAGGCGGGAGCCGGCAGGCATGATGTGGTCCGTCGTCACCAGATCTGCCACCCTTATGGTTACCTGTCCTGAGATCTCCTCCGGCATAGGTCCGTTAACGGGAGGCTCTCCTATGTTGGGGCCGCGGCAGACTTTTATTTCTGCACGCTCTGCAGTGGGGAGGGGCGCAATGATCATGCTATCGTCGATCTCAAAATGCTCCGGCATATCTATTCTGGGATAGTCCATCTCCAGTTCTCTGGGGTCCGTCAGCTTGCCGGTGAGAGCTGAGGCGGCGGCGACTAGAGGGCTGGTCAGGAATACCTGGGCACTTGCCGTTCCCGATCGACCTCGGAAATTGCGGTTGCTGGTGCGAACAGAAATTGAGTCCGTGCATGGTGACATGCTGTTGCCGATGCAAAAGCCGCAGGAAGACTCCAGGATTCTGGCTCCGAAGGCTATCAGGTCGCTCAGGGCGCCGTTCCTGGCCATAGTGCTCAGCACCTGTCGCGATCCGGGCGCAATGCCCAAGGATACGCCTGCCGGAAGTTGCTTGCCTTTTAACATTGCCGCCACGGTCATGAGGTCTACATAAGAGGAGTTGGTGCATGAGCCGATCATCACCTGATCCACGGGCAGATTGAGGTCTTTGATCCTGGCTATGTTTCCCGGGCTGTGAGGCAGAGAGGCGAGGGGTTCGATCTCTGATAGGTCGATCTCGATGGTGCGATCGTAGGTTGCATCTTTGTCCGCCGCTAGAGATGTCCACTGCTCGCCTCTTCCCTGCGCTTGGAGAAATCGCCTCGTCTGCTCATCACTGGGGAAGATGGATGTGGTGACGCCCGTTTCTGCTCCCATATTGGTGATGGTTGCTCTCTCCGGCACAGTCAGTGCGGCAATGCCCTCCCCGGTGTATTCACAGACGCAGCCGACGTTTCCTTTCGTGCTCAGGATGGAGAGGACTTTCAGGACAACGTCTTTGGCTGTGGCCCAGGGCTCTAGCCGGCCTGTAAGGTGGACATTGATCACGCGCGGAGCGGCGAGGTAATATGCGCCGCCGCCCATGGCAACGGCAACATCAAGTCCACCGGCTCCCATGGCCAGGGACCCAACCCCTCCTGCGGTGGGTGTGTGGCTGTCGGATCCCAGAAGGGTTTTGCCGGGTCTGGCGAATCTCTCCAGGTGGACCTGATGGCAAATGCCGTTTCCAGGTCGAGAGAAGTATATGCCATACCTCTTCGCGATGGACTCCAGGTAGGCGTGATCGTCCGCGTTTTCGAATCCTACCTGGATGGTGTTGTGATCAACGTAGCTGACGGAAAGCTCGGTGGCAATATCGGAGAGCCCCATGGACTCGAACTGGAGATAGGCCATGGTGCCGGTTGCATCCTGGGTAAGGGTCTGGTCTATCTTTATGCCTATCTCTTTGCCTGGCTCGCAGAAGCCATCCGCGAGGTGCTGCCTCAGGATTTTCTCAGTCAATGTGTAACCCATAAAAGACCTCCAGCAGGCATATCAATCCTGGATTATTAATTCAGGATTCTTGGTTATGATCATATTAAAACTAAGCGATATGAGGCATCTGGTTTTGTATCTACGATTTCATCCGGGATGGGGGCGCGAACAAGGAGAGCAAAAAGGTTATATACGACTGAGTTATTGGATGAGTTCGGCCCGCCTGGAAGGGTGAGGCAATGGGTTCTGTAGATAGTGATTATAGGGCCTAAGTACGACATCGGTTTAAGAAAGCCAGGGTTTCTCTCTTCTTCTCAGAAATGGGATGTGGGTTGGGAAAAGCTTAAATACCTCGGCTGACTACCTTAATGGGCCGATGAGGCGTCGCAACCCAAAAGGGTACGACCCGGAAATGATGAAGGGCCGCATTCCAAGTTGCGATTAAAAAATATGGAGACGCGAGTTTTTTCGTGTCTGACATTGGTCTTGGCGACTCAGCCAATTCCGACTGGTTCGGAATAACATATAGCAATATACTTCC
>JAPKYC010000278.1 GCA_026394505.1 Methanothrix sp. | reverse complement strand
TGGCTCCGCCCTCCCGACCTGATTTCAAGAGATCGTTTAGGTGCATCTGAAATACAATTATATCTCCCAGATAGATCAAAGCTTCGATCCGAAAGAGTCTCCGGTGCGAATGGCCATCAAATAATAAATTAAGTTTCAATGGGGCCACGACTTTTCAGTCATAGATAGATAGCAGCGCCCGGTTGCCGCTCGACTGTGGCTCGCCGCCCGTGGGCCCGGGCCATCCGGGGGTGCGGCGCTGTCGTCAGGTGGGCTGATTTGCAAGTCAAGCGCTCGCACACGGGAGCGAGGGCCCGGTCGGGCCTGGGGTCGGGTGGAACTGGAGTCCGGCGGAGGCGGCTTTTTCAGGGGGCTTTGGTTTTGGAGACGATGGCAGTTTGCTATTATTATTAGCAGAAAATTATAGCCTAACAACTAACGAATCCACCACAGAGCTCACAGAGCGCACAGAGGACGCGCAGAGACTTTTGAAAAGGAATTCCTGGCAGTCTCCAGCATCGCTATCCTTGCGGGCTACCGGCAGCAGCGCCCGGCTTCCGAGCTGCGTTTCCTGGCTGCCGCCCGCGGGCCGGGCTCATCCGGTCCAGGCTGCGTTGTCGTCAGGGCGGGCCGGATTGCCAGGCAAGCGCTCGCACTAAGGGGCAGGAGGCAGGGCGGGCCTGAGGGCCAGGTGGCGCTTGCTTGCGGGCCGAGCAGTTTTTCGGAGCGCGGGATTTGGGATTTGGGAAACGATAACAAGGTGGTTTATAACTTTCCTTCCAATCCTTTGACCAGTTCGTCGGTCATAGTGCATAATCTGGCCGCTTCCCTTCCCACTGTGACCCTGTGCTGGTAAGTTCCGGTGTCGGTAAAGGCATAGACCCGTATCGGCACCCAGTCACTGAAGCTGGCTCCGATAAACATGGCCAGGTCAATGGGTCCCGCGTAGAACAGCAGTACCTCACTGACGCCGAGCTTCAATGCCTGGCTGCGCAGATCATTGATCTCTGCCATTGCTGCCGTGTAATCCCCGGCCTGCAAAAATCCGTCCGAGATCCAGTTTATGATAGGAATATCTGCCCAGCTATTATCCGCCAAGAACTTTTCCACAGAGGCCAGGGGGTTCTTCCCGACCCCAATAACAATGGCGATGCGACGTTTTGATTGAACGCTTTTCTCATCTTTTTCCAGCAAATTCAATTTTCGCTCTATCCTCTTTCTGGCTATGAGCAAGGTTACGGTCGCCCAAACAAACACGCAGAACATTATGAGCTGCACAATATTAGCGAATTTACCAAGAAGGTCAAAGAGATCCATTTTTTCTCCCCTTTGCAGTTCTATAGTTTTCAATGGATATAACTATTCTTGACATCGAGCTATTCGATGGATCATGTGGCTTGGATAGAGGACAATCATCATATAAATTGAAGAAACATTCTTGAAAATAAGATGACGATCCGCCCGGGGTTCAGCTCCATCATAAAAGCAGAGTCCCAGCAAGAATGGGAATCTGCACTTCAAGAGATAGAAAAAACTGGGATTTGTGGTTTGAAATTGCTCTCGACCGGCCAAGATCCCTTGAGCCATGAAATCAGGCATATTTCAATCGCTCTCCCCAACAAATCCGTTTACATTGCCGATTGCCAGGAGCTGGGAATGGATATTCTGGGCGATTTGGCCGGGCTCCTGGAGAACAGACGAATCAGGAAAGTTTTATTCGATGCCAAGACTGCCCTTGCTTTTATCAGGGCCTCTGTGAACCGAAAGCTGAATGCCTGCAATATATTCGACCTCATGCTTGCCTCTCAGATCTGCTGGTCAGGATACTATTATCTTACTCCCTCCCATTCCCCCAAGAATCCCTGGAAGAAGAGCATTCCCGATCATAGTCTTGCCGCCCTGGCGGAAAGACATCTGGGCATCATCCTGGACAAGGAAAAGAGCGACATGAATGCAGATTTTGCAGCGGCAAACCTCTCCCCCTGTCTCATCGAATGCATTGCCAGTGAATCAGCCGTGCTGTTGCCGCTTCACGATATCCTGGCAGAGCTCCTGGCCAAGAACGACTTGCAGAAGATTGCAGACCTGGAATTTCGAGCCGTTAGCTCCCTGGCGGAGATGGAGATCTCGGGAATTTATCTGGACTGCGATCAGGCCAAAAGAATTGTCGAGGAAGAAGAAAATGAGATATGCAATCTGGTCTGGACGGTGCATGATGAGGCCAGAAAGAAGGGTTTTGTCACAGTCTCGCATGACGGCAAAAGGCTCTGCTACTATCTGAATCCCGACCGGCAGGAGGATGTCATGGCCTTTCTGAAGAGCCGGGGCTACGGTGTAACCAGCACCAAGGCGGAGGTCTTGAGGGGGCTTGCCGCGGCAGGCTGTGCTTTTGCCGAAGCTGTCCTTCGCTACAGGTATGTATCTCACCTTCTGGCATTTCTGAATAACTGGCTAAGCCATGTTCATGCCAAAGATGGCCGGATTCATCCTCAATATTTCCAGATTCCATCCTCTACCGGCAGAATCAGTTCTAAAAAGCCCAATGCTCAGCAAATTCCCAGGGCGGGAGACGATGCCACAGCCATAAGGAGGCTCTTTTTGCCGGCTGTAGGGAAGAGGTTTGTTAAGGCCGATTTCTCTGCTATTGAGCTACGCATTATGGCATTTCTCTCCGGGGACAGGGCCATGCAGGAGGCCTTCCGGGATGGAGTTGACCTGCACAGGCTCACCGCCTGCAAAATCAGCGGAGCCGACATGAACCAGGTGACAGACCAGCAGCGTCAGGCGGCGAAGATCATGAACTTCCTGCTCATCTACGGCGGATCGGCCAAGACATTGCAGTGGCGGGTGCTATCCGATTACGGGAGATTCATGTCTCTGGATGAGGCAGAGGAGGCTAAAACCAGGTTCTTCCAGACTTACGAGGGAGTGAGAGTTTGGCAGGAGCGGCAGCTTCAGGAGATGAGTTACACCGTGCCGCACTACTTCCACAACTGCATTCAGGGATACTTTTTCATGCCACTTACCTGCACCAGAACGGCCCTGGGCCGGAGAAGGGTCTGGCCGCGCTTTGGAGCTGGAGTCAGGGCTTCCAAATTCCAGATGTACAATACCCCTTGCCAGGGAACGGGCGCAGACCTCATCAAGCTGGTGATGTGCGAGGTCTACGATAAAATATCCTCTGAAGATGCAAGAATAATCGGCTCCATCCACGACGAAATTTTGCTGGAGGTCCCGGAAGAGCGGGCGGAGGAATATGCCCGGATGCTGCAAGAGATCATGGAAAGGATCGGCTCGGAGCTTTTGCATCCCGTGCCGGTAAAGGTGGAGGTCAAGGTGCGAACGACGCTGGCAGAATGAAGGCGTGAGGATTATTG
>JAPKYC010000153.1 GCA_026394505.1 Methanothrix sp. | reverse complement strand
AGTTTCAGGCAGCCTATATAAAACTAGCTTTTATGCGCTGCGCCGTCGCCCAGCTATGTCTGGCGCACGGCGGGAGCTGCCGGTTTTCCTTGACCCATTCGTTCAAAAAATTTATGGTATCCTTATCGTGGGGATAGCCGCTGCCAATCTTGCAGTGTATGGCCTCCTCCAGCTCCCGCATGGATGCATCTCGTCGCACTTTGGCCAGGATGGAGGCAGCCGAGACGACCTGATGGCGCTGATCGGCTTTGTGCTCGGCCACAAGAACCATGGTGGTCTTGCTCGCGGCCTTCACTCGATCTGCAAATCTTTGCGCATCCACATCGGCGGCATCTAGGATGGCCCGGTCGGCGTGCAGCCTTGCCACCACCGAAGAGAAGCTTCTCACCATGATCTCGTTCATGGTCATAACAGCCCGCAGCTCATCTATGACCTGGGCCTTCACCTCCAGGATATATTGGTCGGTGGCAATTCCGGTTATCTTTTTGGCCAGTATCTCTCTTTTGGCCGGTGCGAGGAGCTTGGAGTCCTTGACCCCAAAGCCCGCCAGGTCGAAGAGCCTATCCTCCTCGATCACCAGGCCGGCCACGAACATGGAGCCGATCACGGGACCTTTGCCTGCCTCGTCCACGCCCAGCAGCAACATAAGGCTGCACTAGCACGTTCAGATACATTAAGTAACCGACCAGGCCCAAATACCCGGAAAAAATCCCGCTTCCAAAAGCCGGCTCCAGCCAACGGCGCGGCGAGAATATCAGCGTGCTTCGCAAGATCTGACGTGAGAAGAGTGAATTTTAGCATGGAATGGACTTATTTTGATGGAAAAATGCATAACGCTCCTTTTTCATATCACCAGAACTGCGTCTTTTTGTACGCAAGCTTTATAAGCTAGAATAAAGTCATTGAGTATATCCCAAATGCAGCGGGGTAGGGTAGTCAGGATATCCCGACGGGCTCATAACCCGTAGATCAGTAGTTCAAATCTACTCCCCGCTATAATTTTACCAGCAAAAATAATGTGACCTTTTCAAGTTTCTAACCTTAATTCCGGTTTTTAGGGAATAAATCAAATACGAATGCAAATCCAGCCAACTTTGCCGCCATAAACGGGCAGTATCCACAGACACGTTGAGTTCTTTGACGATCTCTTTATTGTTTTTGCCATCCGCAGCCAGCAGAATAATTCGGCCACGAATAGCCTTCTGCTGACCAGTACTGTACCGACGGACAAGCAACTCCAGGCTTTGGCGCTCATAATCGGTCAGATAGATTGCTGGTGGTTTACGACCTGGCATAATTCCCCTTCATCAATCCAAGAGCTGAGAAGGTAAGGCGAAAGCTGCAAGAATGGGAAAGCCAACCGCAGATGCGATAAAATGAAACCCGAAAACAAGACCCTCATCAAAGCCCTCCTGGAGAACAGCGCCTCTCTGCAGGAAGACATCCTCGACGACACCGAAAAGATGCTGGGCACCGTGCCCTTCATCCTGCAGGTCATGGCCCGCCGACCAGAGTTCATGATCTTCTCCAGCCTGAAGGACTTCTATGCCTTGAGGCCCCAAAGCCTGGAGCCCAAGGTCGCGGAGCTCCTGGCCGTGGCCGCAGCCGCCAGCGCTGGCGCGGACAAGTGCCTGAAGGTGCACATGGCCGCGGCTGCCCGCGCGGGGGCGAGCGAGGATGAGATCCTGGATGCGGTGTTCATTGCCGCCATCATCGGCCAGACCAAGGTGCTGGCCTCAGCCCTGCGCACGTTCCAGGAGTTTGAGAGCGGATCGAAAGAGAAGTAGGAATGGAGGTCTCTATTGAGCCTTTGTTAACCTCTGGCATAATCTCCGTTCGTTCGTCCTCCGTGCGCTCTGCGCCTCTGCGGTTCTATTCCCGTAAACTCAGAGTTAAATTATTCAGCTACGATTATTAACCACAGAGTCACAGAGTTCACAGAGACGCGAAATTTACCTTATTATCAGCACTTGAAAGGAGCAGCATATTTGCCCCTGAGTATTAGTCGTCTCCGTTCGTTCGTCCTCCGTGCGCTCTGTGACTCTGTGGTTTTATT
>JAPKYC010000106.1 GCA_026394505.1 Methanothrix sp. | reverse complement strand
CCACACCCATGAGGAGATGCGCTCCACTCCCATTCTGGATATGGGCGCTTACCTGGTTTTAGGCAACAACTGGTTTGTCATGCGTTACCTGAAAGAGGGAGATGTAGAGAAGGCAGCCGCCTATGTGGCCTGGATGATGAGGACACACAAGGCCTACGGCATCAAATGCGTCAATCCTGCGGGCGTGGAGAACTGGGGCTGGGCCAAAAATGTACACGGCCTGGACGAGCCCAATATCCATTTCGAGGTCACGCCCCGAGAGCTCATCCGGGGCCTGGTGGAGGTAAATGAGATGCTGGGCCTGCCCATGTCTTTGCATCTGCATGCCAATAACCTGGGCCATCCCGGCAACTGGGAGATCACCAGGGACTCATTAGCGATTCCTTCGGACATCAAGCCAAGCCAAAAAACTGGAGTCGAATGGGCAGAGACGAAGATGAACTCCCGTCGAAAGCAGTCCGTCTACCTGGCTCACGCTCAGTTCAGCGCCTTCGGAGGCTCTTCCTGGAGAGATTTCCAGTCAGGTGTAGCCGGCTTAGTGGATTACGTAAATAAAAGCGACCATGTAGTAATCGACAACGGAGCCGTTCCATTTGGTCCGGCCACAGCCATGACGGGCGACGGCCCGGCCATTCACGACCTGTACATGCTCTCCGGTCAGAAGTGGTCGAATACCGATGTGGAAATGGAGTGCGGCTCTGGGGTGATACCATTTGTTTACCTGAAAAGCAGCCCCATAAGCAGCGTCCAATGGGCCATGGGCCTGGAGCTGTTACTGCTCATTAACGATCCCTGGAAGACCATCATGACCACTGACCACCCCAATGGTGGAGTATTCACTCAATATCCACAAGTGATGACCTGGCTTATGTCCAAGAAGGCCAGAGACGACACAGCCAAGGAATGCCACAAGTGGGCTTACGATAAATCAAGCCTTGGCGGCGTGGACCGGGAGATGAGCCTTTACGAAATGGCCATTTTGACCAGGGCCAACCCCGCCTGCACTATAGGCATGGCCTATCGCAAAGGCCACCTCGGTGTGGGCGCGGACGGAGATGTCACGGTCTACGATATCGACCCGGGCAAACTGAACCTGAACGACACGACGGCTTTGACGGCCCGGTTGGCTCGTCCGGATTTCACCGTGAAGGATGGCCGGATTGTGGCCAGGCAAGGTGAGATCGTGGCTGTCCCGGAAGGCAGGAGGTACTACTGCCGGCCTTATGTTGACGATGCCTTAGAAAAAGAGATGCTTGCTGATGTTAAGGACTGGTTCAAGTACTACACAGTCGGCTTTGCCAACTATCCTGTGCCGGAAAAGTATCTGAAAAATCCGGTAGCTATCCCGGTCCACGCCACCGAGGCAGAGGCCCTGGCGAGGAGATGAAGATATGGCAGAGATTATTCTGAGATGCAAGGGCAACATAGGAATCATGGTCGAGGCCGAGGTTATCAGGCCCGACCTATTTGCGGGAAAGAAGAAAGAGGAAATAGAGGAGCTGCTCGTCTGGCAGGGACCGAAGCCTCTTCCTTTAAGCGAGTTTTTCGATGTGGATGTGAGCCGAGCGAATCCTTCGGACACGAGGCCCGAGGAGGCAAACATCCTCATTGAGGGAGATGTCTCCAGGGTCAAGCGCATCGGCCAGGGCATGTTGGCAGGCAGGATAGAGATTTGCGGCTCTGCGGGCATGCACCTGGGTGCAGAGATGGCAGGAGGCAGCATCTTGGTGCGGGGCGATGCCGGATCCTGGGCAGGCATGGGGATGTTGGGCGGACAGTTGCACATTTTGGGCAATGGAGCGGATCACATCGGCTCAGCCTACCGGGGAAGCTGGCGGGGAATGACCGGCGGCGATATTCAAATCGACGGCAGCGCCAGAAGCCAGCTGGGCGGAGGGCTGGCCGGCGGCCGGATATTAGTCGCCGGCAATGTGGAGAACTTTTGCGGCATTCGTCAGAGCGGTGGACTCATCCTGGTGAAGGGCTCGGCCGTGCGTGGCACCGGTGCGGAGATGAATGGAGGCACCATTGCCGTCTGCGGAGCCATCAAGCAGTTTTCCCCCGGTTTTGTAGAGACAAGCCGGGAAGAAAATGCAAAGGTGGGGGACATGCGGCTTGAGGGATGGTATGCCAGGTTCGCCGGCGACTATGCCCTCGGCAAGAATCCCAAAGGCTCGCTCTACTGCAAGGAGGGCTAAAAGATGCAGGCAAATAATATGATAGAGTTTCTGCTTAATACCGGAAGCACCATTGAAGAGGGCAGGCTGGCCAAAGGGGGAAGCAAGCTCACCGAGGAGTACACCCAGGAATGTGCTGTTTGCAAGATGAATCCCAAGGATTTTCGGGAAATGGGGTTGCCGAAACGGGTATTGATCTCCACTATGAACGGCCTGCACTCCGTAGCGGTTTACGCTTATGCGGCGGAATCAGTCGAACCGGGTCAGATCTTCATGCCCCGGGCAATTTGGGCCAATGTAGTGGTGGACCCGGAGACATTCTCCACCGGATCGCCCCTCTACAAAGGCTCTCCCGTGCGAGTAGAGTCCACGGTTGAAGATGTATTGAATTCCGGAGATCTGACCATGAAGCTTTATGTAAGAGGCAGATGAGGACGATGATGGCCTCTAAGAACATCGTCTGTCCGGTCTGCGGGGCCTCCTGCGACGATATCCAGGTGGAGCTATGCCGCGATAAAATTACGGTAAAGAATGCTTGCAAGATGGGCAATGCCAAGTTCCAGGAGATCGTAGGCAGCCACAGAATCCGCCAGCCCTTCTTGAGGGGGAAGGGAGCAGTTCGGCCTGCCTCATGGGAGGAAGCCATTGAGAGGACGGCAGAGATCCTGACAACAGCCAAGCGCCCTTTGATTTTTATGGGCAGCGAGACCTCCTGCGAGGCCATGGAGGTGGGGCTTCATTTGGGCGAGTTCCTGGGGGCTGCCGTAGATTCCAACTCCACCGTCTGCCACGGGCCCACGGCCATGGGCATTCAGGAAGCCGGTAGGGTCGGCGCCACCGCCGGCCAGAGCAAATCGCGAGCTGACCTGGTTGTCTATTGGGGCTCCAATCCCCTGGAGTCCATGCCCAGACACATGTCCCGTTATGCCGTCTACCCGCGCGGTTACTGGACGAGGCGGGGTCGATTCGATCGCACCATCATCACCGTCGATCCGAGAAAGAGCATCACCGCGGAAAACTCCGATCTGCACATCCAGCTTCGTCCCAATAGCGATTACGAGCTCTTGTCTGCTCTCTTAACGCTCTTGCACGGCAAGAGGCCGCACCCCTCTGTGGAAAAAGTAACCGGCGTCTCCATCTCCCAGATGGAAGAGATGCTTGACCTGATGAAAAACTGCAACTTTGGGTCTATTTATGTAGGACTGGGGATCGCTTCTTCCTATGGCAAGCACCGCAACGCAGAAGCTGCATTCAATCTGGTCAAAGAGCTGAATGCTCACACCAAGTGTGTGATCGGGGCGCTGCGCGGCCATTGCAATGTGGCCGGCTTCAACCAGATCGCATCCTATCTCTATGGCTTTCCTTTCGGCCTGGATTTCTCGCGCGGCATTCCTCGCTATAATCCAGGTGAGTACACAGCGGTAGACCTGCTAAGAGAGAAGGATGTTGATGCTGCACTTATCGTCTCCGCTGATCCGGTCTCGCACTTTCCCGCTGCCTGTGCTGAGTATTTAGCCGAGATCCCGGTGGCCTGTATCGATATCGCCCCCTGCCCTACTACTATGATCTCAGATGTGGTTTTGCCGGGAGTGATCGATGCCATGGAGTGCGATGGGACCTTTTACCGCCTGGACGATGTTCCCATTTATTTCCAGCCTTTCACAAAATCGCCCTTCAGCTTTACACAGAGCAATGAAGATACCATGAAGCAGATATTTGATAAGGTTAAGGCTATGAAGAGATGAATCTTATCCATATTAATCTTCTCAGATCAGCTCTTCAATATGCTTCATCTCCGCGACATCGGTCAGGTCGCTGATCGACTCGTGCCTTACGTTGATGCCGCATTCCTGGGCGGCTGCCACCAGATTTGTGCCGCCTACCAGAGCAATTCCCACGTGATCCCGCTCCACAGAGACGCCCAGCACATCCATATTCGGCTCGCCCAGCTCCAGGACGCCGGTAAACTCCGCCGCGGTTAGAAGGTCGAGCACCTCTTCGATTCTATCCCTGGCCAGCATGGGAGCCTCCTGCAGGTTGCCCAGGATGCGCCCGTTTCCGGTGCGCATCATTCCCATGATATCCGTCAGCTCCTGCGCCGTGAGAACGTCTATGGGATCGATGGTTGTGGCCCAGTACATGAGCATGTCTGTGAACCTGGTCGGCTCGCGCTCTACTACTTCTATCAGCCCGCCGCCTTTGGGACGTACAGGTATGCCATACTTGAGCAAAACGCCGCTGATGGTCAGGCTGCAAGCGGTCTTAATTTTTACCAATCCTTTCTCTTCCCCCAGCAGGATCAAGGGGGAGACGGAAAGGCCGCTTTGGATGGTATCGTAAAAGACAGCTAGCGTCTCATTTAGGCGTTCCTTTTCCACCAAAGATGTATTGGTAATGATTTTTCCTTTCATCTCCACCGGATCAAAGCTCACCTGATACATGAGGTTCTCAATCCGGGATAAGGTGAAGACCAGTGGCTCGGAGGATTTCACGCCGTCTAATCTGCTTAGGGATTTATTAGCTTTTCACCTGTATGTTCTTATATCACTTCTTCCGTACTATTATCAATGTTGCGCCAAAGGTTCGTGCTGGATACCACAGCCCTCACGGACTCTTTAGCCTGGGAGAGCGAGGGGGCCGCCGGCATCTGCGAGGGAATGAATGCCATTTTGGATCGCGTGGCAGAAGGAAGGCTTCATCTGGGGATTAGCTGCTACATTCCATATCCTTCCGTCTACAACGAGATCAAGGATTTCGCCAGGCATAATAATTGTGATGCTCGGGTCTTGGGTAAAGTCGATACCTGGCTCGTTAAAAAGTCACCGGACAGGTACAAAGTCAAGGTGCCTTCCAAGATCTTTTATGAATATGTAGACTACATGAGAAGCCGCATAAACAAAGGCATGAACATCTCTGAAGAGGCCATATGGGAATCCGTCTCCAGATGCATTTCTCTCTCCGAGAGCGGCACCGGTCTTGCGGATATGAAAGATGAGATCGAGCGGGAGATTGTGGGCAGCATAATCCGCAAATTTCGAGAGAAGTACAGAGCGGCACTGCGCTACGGCATCCTGGACAGCGCCCCGGACATCGACGTTTTGTTATTGGCAAAAGAGCTGGATGCGGCCGTTGTCTCTCAAGACCTGGGGATACAGCGCTGGGCAGAGCAGCTCGGCCTTCGCTTCATGGAATCCAGATCATTTCCTATTATGATTAAGGAATACATGAACGCATTGCCGGAAATGTACAGAGCGGAGAAAGAAGAGGATCGAATGATTTAAAAAAAAGCGTTTAGAGGAATTATATCATGATAAGAATCTCAATACAGACTGTCCTGGCAGCATTTGCCATCGCAGTTCTTTTCGTAACCGCCGTCCAGGCCGAGGAGATGGATATGATTGTCAAATTGGGCTTTGATCGGGTTCCCGATGAAAATACCTGTGAAGGGAGGGATGTATCGCCAAGTATCGAGATTCAAGGGCTCAATGCCACATCGATGGCCGTGATTGTTGATGACCCGGACGCGCCTTTTGCCACCTTCACCCACTGGCTTATCTGGAATATCCCGCCTACAGATGTCATTCCCAGGGCCATAGCCAAAAAAGGCACTCTCAAAGAGCCCTTCTTTGCCTTGCAGGGCTGGAACGACTTCGGAGAGATAGGATATGCCGGCCCCTGCCCGCCTTCCGGAAAGCCGCACCGATATTTCTTTCGCGTATTTGGTCTGGACAGGATGCTGGACTTATCGGCAGGCGCCACGGTAGCCGATCTGCAAAAGGCCATGCAAGGCCATGTGCTGCAGAAGGGAGAGGCAGTGGCGACCTATGGGAGGTGATTTTTTCCATAAGTTTTCTTATGGCAAAATAATCTAAGCAGAAAGATTTCAGTGACTTTGCGGAAAAAAACTTGAGGTGTCCCATCACACGGGACCCCATGCAGCGGGACACCGTCCCTCTGACCTCAAGGCTGATTTATGGGGGCTGCCCCTTTCACCAACCCGTTTATCAATGAGAATCCAACTCCATTAGCTCCCGCATTTATGGGCTTGACCTCGATACCCCAATTCCCAATAGCCGCACTTCTCAGGAAGTAGTAATCGTAGTTCGAACCCAAGAGGTGCATTACATTCTGGTTATCGCCCTGGACAGGAAGAGTGATTCCGTTCGGCTGGATCAAAGTCAAAGTGAAGCCGACATCCTTCCAGGAAAGACCTATCATTTCTGCCCACTCCGAGATTGAAAGTCCGGTTTGGTATCCTGAAACGGCCTGATCTTCTAAGCCCAGCAAT
>JAPKYC010000015.1 GCA_026394505.1 Methanothrix sp. | reverse complement strand
CGACCTGGCCTCGGGGGCGGTGGGCATGCTGGCCGATGAGACAGGCAGCGGACCACAACTGGGAAAGTACCGCATCCATCCGGAAGACCTGGATGGCCTCGGTGCAAGGGCCATAGAAAACGCCCTGAAATGCGAGCTGATCGTGGTAGACGAGGTAGGTCCCATGGAGCTGTCCAGCCGCAGATTCGTCTCCGCCGTAGAAATGGCCATAGCCTCATCGAGGCCCATGCTCGTGGTGCTGCACGAATGGTCCAATCACCGTCTGGCTAAGAAAATCCGCAGCACATTCCAGGTGATAACCGTAACCCGGGAGAACCGTGAGGCTCTCGTCGATGAGATCGCCCTAGCTTTATCGGGCAAGAAATAGATCAATCAGAGGCCCAATTCTTTCGCTCTGATAAAGGCCTCTTCTGCCTCGCGATCGCGATGTAGCGACTGGTAGGCGAGCCCCAGGTTCTTCCAGGCCGTAGCATATTCCGGCTCGATCTCTATGGCCTTTAAAAAGCAGCTTATCGCCTCCTCGTGCCTGGCTAAAACCCCCAACGCCACGCCTTTGTTGTTCCAGGCGTAGATATCGAAGGGATCGATCAGGAGCGCCTCCTCATAGCTCTCGATAGCATCCTCGTGTCTATGCAGGTTGTCCAAAGCCGCGCCCCGGTTATTCCAGGCCCTTCTGCCGTCCGCTCCAATGGGATTCAGCTCAATGGCCCGGGCATAGCTTTCCACCGCTTTCTCGTATTGCCCCAATTGATGCAGGGCAAAGCCTCTTACTATCCAGGTTCGGGCGTTGTATGGATCGAGGGCCAGGGCTTTTTCAGAGGACGCTGCCGCCTCGGCATTCCTATCCAACTGGCTGCAGGCCAGGGCGTGAGCCCTCCAGGCGTCGGCATTCTTGGGGTCGAGCAAGAGAGCCTTTTCCAGAGCTGCCGCCGCCTCATCATACCTGCCAAGCTTTCGTAAAGCTATGCCTTTTTTGAAGCATTGGGCGAAGCTGCGTGCACCAGCGCCCTCGGCCTTCTCCCAGGCCAATACCGCCTCCTCGTAGTTTCCCTGGGCATAGAGGATCTCAGCCTTTGCATTTTCATCTTCTGGCATATTAGTTCCGGACCGCAAGCTCTTTATCATCGGCATCATTTTGTCGTCAGCTTAAACTCATGGCGGTGCAATCTGGGTTTCCTGTGAAACCGTGCTTAAATATTGGCTCATATAGTAAAGTATATATTATACATATTACTAAACTATTGGTAAATGTCTAGGGGGTAGTTTAGGAGGGGTACGATGAAACCACAGCGATCCGAGATATTAGGCCGAATGATCAGGTTCCTCAATCTGGACACAGATGGTCTGAGGCGAGTTGTGATTGAGTCGATAGTCGAGGCTCGAGAGTTTACGGTAGCCTCTCTTCATGAAAGCGTAAGCAAGCGAATTGATGTTTCTAAGAAGGTGGTAGCCTCCATGATAGGCTATATTTGTTCACGTCTGGGAATATTGCATGTCAATAAGAAGTCTTATCGTGCGCCCAAGAGCTATGTTCTAAGGGATGAATATGCCGATATAGCCAGAGCAGTACTGGCTACCTTATGACCAATGTTAAGAAGGCTCCTCGGACCGCCACTACGCTCAAGGTCCGCTCAAAATCGGAGTACGCAATAAGTCGTTGCCGTGATCCGTATCATGAGCTGATGCTTCGCCTTTTTCAGGAGGAAACAACGGCACAGCGAGGCGGGAAATTCCTGGCAATGGTGGAGGAACGGCAGAAGAGCAGCGCTCCATTGAAGACGGAAGAGTGGGAGCAGCTTCTGGTAGAGCTGAATGTTAGTCGATCTGCCTTTTACGCCATGAGAAACAAGCTGCTTGGAGCGGGCCTGATCACAAACAAAGGCGGCGAGTACCGACTCTCCGGGATGTTCAGCCGCGATCTGATGGACATGGCTCGCTGGTGGTGGACGGCGGTCCTTGGCAACAACCTGGAGAACTTATAGGCAAGCTTTTAATTCCGTCATCTGCTTTTCTATGGTCTCCACCACTTTGGCATTCTCCATGAATTCCAGGCTGCCCTGACAGAAGGGACAGAGGAAGTTAGCTTCGCTCGCCTCATCGAAGATGAACCGGGCACAGCCCTCGGTGCAGGCATAAAAGATGTTCTCCTTCTCATAGGCCAGCCTTTCGTCTAATTTGCGCAGCAGCCTTTTGGCTTCCGATTCCAGGGCCTTTTCAAAATTCGCGGGACACAGTTGCCACAAATAGGTGAGCCAGCCCGAATCAGGATCGCGCTTGCGCCGATATATGGCCAGCCTGTGCTCGT
>JAPKYC010000182.1 GCA_026394505.1 Methanothrix sp. | reverse complement strand
GAACGATTTGAAAGCCAGGTCTACCCTTTGAACAGCTTCCTGAAGAACCTGTGAATAGACTTCCGATAGCTCTGGTTTGGATTCTTTCCAGATGGGAATCATTCTCTTAGATTCAAAGTAGCTTATGGATCGATCTTCACTCTCCCATGCGTTCTTCCGCAAAGCAAGTGTCTGATTATAGGTCCACCTGCATAGATCAAGTTGCCGGTTCAATATTGCAACCTGCGACTTTGTGGGCTTCAATCTATAACGAAACACTTTAGGCATTATCAGTTAATAGGCTTCATTGCCTAATATAGTTGTTGGTCCGCAGGAAATAACCGCGGGGCACGATTCATCCCACCTCTGAAGAGGCGGGGATTCTCTGCCCCTGCACCCCGTCCTTCCTAAAGCTCTGAAACGAAAATCCGTAAAAAAGAGAAAGCTACGTAAAGAAATTCGCAGCTTGATCTCTCGTCATTAAATGCTGATGCCGTAGGCTTCTTTGAATGCGTCCTTGGCATAAGCCAGTGAGGCGTAAGCGAAGCCCTTGTCTCCCCATCCTGTGCCCCAGCTATTTCGAACGATGAATCTGTCCTTGGTGTATCCCACAAAGGCAACGCAGTGTCCGCCGCGCACAGTATTCGGCTTATAGACGTCCAGATTTCCTTTAGTTGCCGTTGCATTGTCCCAGGTGGCATCAACTCCCAGGGCAGTTAGAATTGGACCCTTTGTGGCAAGCCAGGTCCTCCAACTATCTTGTTTTGTGCCCAGGCTAAAGTAGTTGGCAATCTTTAGCTTTGAGGCCAATGCATAGAACGTTGCAGGAGTTCCACCGCGGTATAGCTTCTCTAATATCAAAGCTCCAGCTGAATCGGGAACTCTGAATGGCAGAACTGCATCTGTTACCACACCGTATTTTCGAGCTATGTCAAGAGCTGCCTTAAGACTGGTCCCATCTGCTTCCAGGAAGGTTGTTGGCCATGTAGTAAATTCATCCATCTCCTTAGCCGCCATCCAAACATAGCGAACCGATAATTTTTGATCTTTAGCAAGCTTACCGGCTTTTACGAAGTGCCATCGGCAGACGGCATCCCCGGTTCCCCAGCCCACGCATGAACCGGAATCCATCTGGTCTCCAATTGCCCACCATGCCTCCCTTAGATCTGCGGCTAAGGGGATAGCGGCCGGCGCTTCCAAAATACCTGCTGCCAATGCATTTTCAATATGCCAGTCATTTTCAGTTTTCTTTGAGGGCACACAATTCAAAATTCTATCCGTTACTGCAATCTCTTTTGTCATGACATACCTCCTAACAACTTATAATATTTGATGATATATCAGACTTTCGAGCAAATTAGAGTTTCAAGATTTATGGGTCTTGATAATAATAAGGAAAAAGGCTCATTTCAGATTCGTCAACTTTTACTCAGATATTTGTATTCTAAACGTTCTTTCTTCTAACACTCCGTCCTCCCAAGGCCTTTTAAAGGTCGCGACAGCATCCACTTCGCCCGCTTGAAGGGGTGTGAAAAAGAAAGTCTGCCTACCTGCGCTGCCTACGGCTTCGTGAGAATTGCATTGATACTTTTCATCAATGAGTTTTAGGAAATGAGAATCGTAGTTTATCGTCCAAACGTATCCTGCCGTCGGTATCGAATCAAGGGCTATGACAAAGGGCTGGTTCACTTGAGCCCGGATGACATCTTCAGCTCCAATTCTATCCTTATTTTCCATATCCATTCTTGACATCCCCCTTTTCCATTTGTTAGCGAAGGACTATTCTCCGCTCCAGCAACTCTTCGGCTTCTCTATTCTTTCCAGCAGATCGCACAGCTTGTTGGCGCTGGCCACGACGGTCTTTCTGCCGATTCTGTCTTCTGCGGCAGGTCGTACCGCAATGCCTCCGAAGTGGGCATCGTCTCCGACTACGACCATGCCGTGTATGTGCATCCAGGCATGCACCGTCTCCAGCGTCTTCTCCTGGCCGCCGTTTCGAGCTCCGCCAACGCTTACAGCGCAGCCGACCTTATCTTTGAGATGAGAGCCCTGCCTGCGTAGGGGTATGGTCCGGTCGAAGACTGCCTTAAGCTGAGCAGTTACGCTTCCGAAATAGACAGGCGAGGCGATGATTATGCCGTCTGCTCTCTCCAACGAGGAAAGGATTTTTGTCATATCGTCCTCTTTGGGACAGGATTTTCCTTTGCTGCAATCTCCGCAGTCATTGCAAAAATCCACTTTCATCTCTGAAATGAGCAGCCTCTCCGTCTCAAAGCCCCTCTCTTCGGCCACAGCCAAGGCCTCATTGAGCAGAAACTCGGTATTGCCGGCTTTGCGAGGACTGCCACAAATCCCGACTACTATCATCTTTCCGTTCACCCCTTAAGTAGATTTGCAGGAGTAAAATATAATGCTTTTGCAGCCTATCAGCCCATCGCAAAGTTAATATCTAATACACAAATTTTATTATGGGATTCAAGATGAATGTAGAGATCACATCGCTCCTGGACCAGGATGTCTATACGCAAAAGGGCATCTTTGTGGGCAGGGTGTACGATGCCGTCCTTGACCCTGAGAACGGCGTGGTGAGCGGCCTGGCTCTGGGAGACGTGAACCGGGAGCTATTTGACCGGAAGGGCAAAGGGATCGTAATACCCTATCGCTGGGTTACCGCAGTGGGCGATATCATCATCATCCGGCACCTGACCAGAAATGCAAAGGATCAGCGCAAAGTCGACTAGCTGGGAGATTTATTCCGGCCTATATGCTCGCGCACCCCTGGTAGCCAGAGCGGACGGAAGGGGCTTCAAAAAGGTACTGGAGGGGAGCATTAAGCCCTATGACATTGATTTTGCCCGGTCTATGGCGAGCGCTGTGGAGAGCTTCTTTTTGGATTTTGGGCCATCGCCAGCTCTTGCTTTTACATTCTCGGATGAGATCAGCCTTGTCTTTCTTGATGCGCCCTTTGCAGGAAGGGTGGAAAAGATCGATTCCTTGATCGCGGGCTTTCTCTCTGCGGCCCTATCACTGGATATGGGCAGACCGGTTTCCATGGATTGCCGGACGATTCCTCTTTGCCAGGCGGAGATATGCGGCTATCTCGCAGAGCGCCAGGATGAGACCTGGAGAAATCATGTTTTTTCTTACGGCTTTTGCATTCTGCGAGAGGAGGGGCTCAATGGGACGCAGGCCATGGAGAAGCTTTGCGGCCTCAGCGAGCCAAAGATTCACGAGCTGGTATTCCAGAAGGGCATAAATCTGGCCAAGACCCCTGCCTGGGAGAGGCGAGGCGTAGTGGTCTATCGCAAAGGCGGCCTTGTGGCGGCTGATTGGGAGCTTCCGCTCTTCTCATCGCAAGAGGGGAAAGCTCTTTTGGCGGAGATAATTGGGTCCGCAAAGTAATCTTCATCTATCGCTTTGGGAGAGAATCGTGAAATACCTTTTGATTATATCCTTGTTCTCGGGAGGAAGGCTCTCGATATAGAGCTCAGAGGGAACTGCTGCTGCCTCTCCTGCCTGGGATTGCCGGAAGACACGCTCCACCGGCTCGGTATTTCTGGCCAGAGATCCGGCTCCTATCCCCGGATAGAGCACAATTTCCATCTTGTTCTCGTTTAAGACGGCGAGAGTTGGATTGCCGAAGAGGTTGCCTGTGAGGTTTCTTTCCTGATTTATGCTTTGCGCCGGCGTTTCATTCTCAAAAGCGGAAAGGGCTTTGTCCCTCAGATCGGCGAGAGACTGAAATTCCGTTGGTGTCACGATCTCGCTCTGGGCTAAGAGAATGGCGGCGCATGATAGAAGTGCGAGGGCAATTGCTCTACTGCTTATCTGTCGCGAATTGAGGACCTCGGAGGGCTTGATTTTGCTGAAGTTTGCCTTAAGCTCCCTGGCCAGGCTTTGCATGGGCAGAGAATCAACGTCGCGATTGTCATAAGCGGTTCTGGCTTTCTCGGAAAGCTGTGGCCCTAAGAGCGGAAAGATATCGGCCTTTTTCCGCCTCTTGATAAGCGTGGCACCGGCCAGGCCGAGGATAATGGAGAGAACGGCGGGCGATGCCGCGAGGAGAGGAACGTCCTGATAATAGAAGCTCATAAAGCCGGGAAGGCCGATAATCTCTGCCAGGGCGTAAACGACGATGGACAATATTGCGGCGTTCATTGCCCACACGGTCCTTTCAAAGCGGTGGTATGCCACCATCAGCCTCCTCAGGGGCTGGAGAAATTCATAGGGCCCTTCCATAATATTTATTCGAATGATTCTAATAAATAGTTTTTGCAATGATTGCTGAAAAGAGTTTATACCAACAAGAAACTACTAAGATGGTAAAATGGCTGGCATCGATGGATTAAGGGGAAAGCTCCTGGCGGTTCTGGTAGCCTTTGCGCTGGTACCTATGGTAATTCTAGGGATCATATCTTTAGCGGAGATGGACCAGGCATCAATGGACGTTCAAAGCAATATCACCAGCCTCAGCACATCCTTGAATCGCTCTGCTCTGGTGGTTGGTCCAGGTGATGCCGATCAGGTACAGCTTGCTATCGCGAAGGCCCGCCAGTATGACGAGTTCTTCGGGCGTATTGCTTCTGAGAACGAACTTGTCGCCGGCTATGCGGCCATCGGTTCCGCAAACGAGAGCTGTACCCCCCCGGGAATATGGGTTGCACCAACCGGTTCTAACCAGACAACCTCGGAGAGAAGAGATGCTACCTTAAGATCCCTTTGTGCTCCGGCCAGGATTATGCAGGCACTTCACAAGGCCAAATCGTCATTGTATCTATCCTATATCGGAACCGAGGATGGGGTGCTGGCAGTTTGGCCTTACAGCAATAAAACCCTCAGCAATACGGCGCCCTTCGGCTACAAGGACATGCCGTATTATTCTCAGGCCAAGCAGAAGAAGAAAACCATTTGGACTGCTCCCTATGTGGATGGTAATGGTGATTATGCAATTACAATTGCCACTCCCTTCTTTCGGGGCGATGAGTTTGCAGGCATTGCGGGGATGGATGTATCCTTGTATCCGATTTACAGCGATCTGTCATCTATGAAGGGAAGAGGATATCCTTTTATTATCGATGCATCGGGCCTGATAATATACCGGCCAAAGAATAAGCCACAAGGCGGTCTGAATGAGATCTTTGAGGCGGATAACCTCTTTGAATCCACCAGCTCCGAGGTCAGGGCTCTGGGAAAGGGCATGTCAAAAGAAAGCTTTGGTTCTATTTTGGTCGGTCTGGGAAATGAGGACGGATATGTGGCTTTCTCGCGCATAACTACGCTTGGCTGGATCCTCTGCATTGCCTACTCGGCAGAGGAGATGAGCCTTCCGGCGCGATTCATCGATTCCGGTATACGGGACGTTGCCAGGAGCGCAACTGCCGGTTTGAATGACGCCTCGCGAAGAGTTCAGGATTATGCTCTGATTATCTTCGTCCTCACCGTTTTTTCCGTGCTGGGGGCGGGATGGTGGCTGAGCCGCAGGATCGACGACCAGATAGCCTCCCTTGTCGGGGCGGCTGAGAAAATTTCGCGCGGCGAGTTTGATGTCCGGGCGAATACCACCGGCGAGCTGGCTGTTTTAGGTATTTCCTTCAATAAAATGGCGGAGCGTCTTAAGGGATACGTGGCAAGGCTGGAGGAGACCGCAGTTTTGCGGGGCGGCTCCGGCAAGGAGATGGCCTTCCTGGAGGGGGTAAAGCGCAATCTGATTCCGGCACAGGTGCCCCAGGAAGAAGGATATGAGATCCGGACGCTTTACTGGTCTTCCCAGATGAATAGCTTCGATCTCTATGATATTGCCCGAGCCGATGATAAAATTGCCTTCGCCATGGCGGGTGTAGGCGGAGATGGCGTCCAGGCGGCCATGCTTGCCATCATGTCGCGAACGCTCATTCGTGCCTCGCCTGATAAATTGGATCCCGCAAAGGCCATCAGTGACCTGAATTCGCAGATAAATCAGCATGGTCATGGAACTAATCTGGCATGCTTTTATGCTCTGTTGGACCCGGTAAACCACACTTTAGAGTATGTAAATGCCGGCTTCAATCCGCCCTTCATTGTCGATCCCGGTGGAATGGTGGATACATTGGGTGGTGGCGGCATTGCTCTTGGTATGCTGGATAGAATGGAGATGGAAAAGACGCTCATACCCATCCAGCCGGGCGATGTCATGGTCATGTATTCCAATGGTGTAGTTGAGGCTGAGAACGGCTTTAAGAAGCAATACGGCATAGAGCGGCTTATAAATCTGGTCATAAACAATCGAGATCGCCCCGCCTCGGAGATACTGATGGCCGCGGAGAAGGATCTGCTGGATTATTCCAAGATAAAGCCGGCTTCTTCAGACGTAACCCTCATAATTCTCAAGCGAAGCTGATTTCTTGGTGCGCTATCTTTAAATACCCGTTATCCATTAGGGGAGAAGGCCGATGCGATGGGTTCGGGGGCTTTGCTTCTGTCTCCTGATTAAAAAACCGGGGAGGTATGATGGGGCGAAATCCTTAAATAGGAACTTCGATCACATTGGCTGCCGAAAAGGGCTCACATTTTCGGGTTCATTCCGCGAATTCCTATCATGGGCAAGTCCGGATGATCCGAAATATATAAATAGCACGAACTCCTATTAACTTGGGCCAATATCTGGTGCAGGAAAAGTTTGCTGAAAGGCAAGCTTTAAATAGTAGTAATGCGTATCAATTGAGGCCGATGAGGCGTCGCAACCCAAAAGGCTACGACCCGGAAATGATGAAGGGCCGCATTCCAAGTTGCGATTAAAAAATATGGAGACGCGAGTTTTTTCGTGTCTGACATTGGTCTTGGCGACTCAGCCAATTCCGACTGGTTCGGAATAACATATAGCAATATACTTCC
>JAPKYC010000222.1 GCA_026394505.1 Methanothrix sp. | reverse complement strand
TTGAGGGTCTCAGTGCCCAGATCCTCCTTTAGATCATAGTAGAAACCAGCGAACGTCTGCGGGTTCCAGTAAAAGGAATTGTCTGTTGGATCAAGGTTGCTCTGGCCGCCTACGGTGCCTGCAATTGTCCCCATGATCTCGATTTCACTTCCTAAGACCACATAAGGTATAAAAAATAAATTTAACAAAATATAAAAATAAATAATAAAATGGCAAAGTTGTCTCAGAAGCACCCCACCTTGGGGATATATTAGGATTCATCTATATAAGGTTTTTTCGTGATGAATCGTACTAGATGTGTCCTCGCCATAACGTCTGGCAGTCGCTCGCATCTTCGTGAGTCCCCCCGGAGAGCGCCTTTCGGCTTCGGTCTGCCGCAGCATTTTCTGGATAGATCCCGAGCCCCCGTTGGCCCATCAAGTGGCCGCCGCAGGAAATACCAGGGCGAGAGGAGCGAGACCGCGACACACCCCGGCCCGCAGCATTTTGTTCCTGATTACCTCGCTTCGCGGGGCGTGCCCAAGCGCACGCCAAATCAGGGTTCGACGGCTGGGCTGATTCAATGGCTGCTCCGCAGGGTAAGCCCGCAGGGCCGTAGCCTTGATCCGGCCCCAACCCGGCGGGCGTGGGCCTTGCGGGGCAGAGGACCCTGCGAAGATGCCTGGCCTGGGATCAAGGCCGGGCGGTGCGATGCAAGCACTCTGCAGGATCTTGCGGCTTCCTGGCCTGCGCCCCCCTCAGGATTACTGCGCCGCATCGGTCTCCCGCCGCCATGTGTCATGCTCTTGCGGAAATCCTGCCCTAGAGCGCCGCGCCAAATGGTTCAAAATCGCCTCAAAAATGCACGAGTGCATTATAATTTCACTCCGTGCATTTACCGTGCATTTTCTCCGGTCTTCCTCTCGTACTTCACGCTTCGTCCTTTTGTCCCAATCGGGGTGAGATGCCCTTTCCCTTCCAGCTTCTTCAGGAGTCTGTAGGCCTGCGGCCCCGATATATGGCATAGCTCAGCAACTTCAGCCCGTGATATTTCCCCGTGCTTTTCCACATATTGAAGAACCATCTGCTCCCACTGCAAAGGCTCGAATCCATGAGTACGAATATAAGCCGCCCTCTCTCCAAGCCTTCTGTAGGTGGATGCTGAGAGATGATATGCTCTGTCAATGGCAATCCAAAATTCCTCAATAGTGGCAAATGAAAAATCCTCACCTGCAAACTTCTGAGGTTAGGACTCAGGAGTTGTGTAGATGCTGACAGGGGAGAGATACCACATGTTGAGAGACTTGTACGACGACGGTTTAAGCATTAGCGAGATTGCCAGGCAGACTGGTCATGATCGTAATACGATAAGAAAATATTTAAATTCAGAAATTCCCCCAATGAGGAAAGAGAGACCCCGCAATCCGGGGAAGATCGATCCCTACAAGGAATACATCATCAGTAGGCTTAATGAAGATCCGCTATCAGCTTCACGCATCTATCGTGAGATTCAGGAGATGGGATTCACAGGCAAGTATGGAATAGTCAAGATATTCGTCCGAAAAGTGAGACCAAAGGTTGAAGTCCTTGCTGTATATCGATTTGAGACAAAACCAGGGGTTCAGGCTCAAACGGATTGGGCTGAGTGCGGCCGTATCGAGATTGATGGCAAAATCAGAAAGCTGTACTGCTTCACAATGACGCTAGGCTACTCCCGAATGCGATTTGCAGAATTCACTCTGCATATGGACGTCTTTACCTTGATCCAATGTCATTTGAATGCTTTTCAATATTTTGGAGGCTATCCCCAGGAGATTCTCTACGATAATATGAAGCAAATAGTTCTTGATCGAAAGCCTGTCTCCTCCGATTCAACATGGAATTCAAAATTCGAGGATTTTTTCCGGCATTTCGGCTTTATTCCCCGCCTTTGCAGGCCTTATAGACCTCAAACCAAAGGAAAGATAGAGAATATGGTAAAATTCGTGAAAAGAGACTTCTTCATGGGCGGCAAGTTCAGCTCATTCTCAGATATCAACTCACAGCTTCGGCAATGGCTATTTCGCGTTAATTCAATCAGCCAAGGAACCACTCACGAGATACCCTTTGAACGATTGAAACAAGAAGGCCTCCAACAGATAGATAGCGTTTTGCCATATAATATAAAAGGCGAAAGTTACAGACTCAAGGAACGCTAACGTCATGGATTGGCTCAGCCGAGCTTCTCAGGGTAGAAACCTTTGGTAGAGCAAAATGCAAAAGTCTTAAGTTGATCTGGGGAAAAACCAGTGCCAGAATTGAGGAATTTTGGGTTACCGTTGATAGTTCCGGCGGGTAATAGAAGCTATTCAGTAATACAATTATCTCTATTCATCACTATCCATCTCCCGCCCCTCCGGAAAAGTTAATCTCATCCCCCGTTCCAATCCCCATCGTGAAGTGCGATGTTCTGGTAGTGGGCGCTTCGCCCGCCGGCCTGATGGCTGCAATCTCTGCCGCAAAAGGCGGAGCCGGGGTAATATTATTGGACAGGGATCTGGCCGGCCTGGATCACGCCGCCAATACCCTCTTTGAGGGAATGGCCGCCGTCTCAGGCGTCAAGGTAGAGGACTGCTACCTGAAGAAAGAGCTGGAAGGCATGCGCATTCTCTCCCCTTCCGGCCAGGGTGTCGCCATTCCCGCAAGAGGCTATTTCATTGACCGAAAGAAGTTCGATGAGCACTACCTCCGCCTCGCGCAAAGCTCTGGGGTGACCCTGCTGGCAGGAATCGCCAAAAAATCCCGGCTGGAAGGCAGTCGCAGGACTGTATTCTTAAATGAGGACGAGATCGAAGCCAAGATAGTGGTGGACGCCTCCGGAGTTTCGTCCGGCTTGGCTCGCGGAGCAGGCCTGGCGCCCATGCGCCATGCTGAAGATATTGCCTGGGCCATGGAAGCCGATGTCGAGCATCCCGGCCTGGGAGAGGAGATGTTCTTTTTGTACTGGATAGGCAGCATGGCACCCGGCTGGAAGGCCACCTTCTCGCCGGCAGGCGGCGATCGCGCCACATTGGGCGTATTCGTACGCGGCCACGGTCAAAATGTGCAGCCTTTTTTCCGGGATTTCTTGAAGCGGTTTAAGGCCTACAAAGCCTCGCAGTACAGGGATATCGGGGATCTCAAAATTCTATCCGTGCGGCGAGGAGGCGACCCCATCTGCGTAATGCCGCACGAAATGGCAGCCGATTCCCTGATGGTCACGGGTGGAGCCGCCGGGCAGAGCGGTCTGGCCTACAGCATGCGCGCAGGCAGCATCTGCGGCAGCATGGCGGCGGTGGCCGTTGCGACGGGAGACGTATCTCGCAGCGGTCTTTCCCAATATGAAACGCTCTGGAGAAGGGAATTCTACTGGCAATACCGCATGGGCCGGGCATCTTTACAGACGCTGGCCATGATGAAGGATGAGGAGATCGACCGACTTGTGCACGGCCTGTCCGGAAAGACGCTCATCTCGGCTGGCTCATTTGCCAAAAAAGCTGCCTATGCCGGAGCCGTAGTGGCCCTCTTCCGCCCCAAGACCATGCTCGATCTGGCTGTAAATTTGATGCGAGGCTAAGCGGCGGGAAAAGTCCATTTATCTGAAAAGAGAAACGACCCCTCATGATTGAACTGTCCAGCGACCCTTATGTTCTGAAGCCCAGGAACACGCCTATGACGGAAGCGGACTTTCGGCTTCACCTTAACATAAGCTGGTGTCGCGGCGTCCTCTTCAACGTAGTGGCTCTTCAAAACGCCATCGCCGTGGTGGAGTATGACGCCCTGCTCTGGTCCGATGATTCCATCATGTTTGTGGAGTACAAGGATTCAGTTGCCGCCTACAAAGACCTCTCTTCTCGAAGGGTGCAGCAGATGAACAGCTTCGCCAAGAACATTGCCCGGGGACTGGGTTACATGAATTTCGCATTCATAGTAGTCGTAAAGGGGCTGGAGGAGGGGACTGACAACGGCGGTGTCGATGTCTTGCCTCTCTTTGAATTGGGCAGCTATCAGCCCCTCTTCATCTCATCCATCACTGAGCTGGAATATCTGAATAAGATGATTGCCAAATATACTCGCGAGGGTAAAGATGAGTTTGCGAAAGAGCTG
>JAPKYC010000304.1 GCA_026394505.1 Methanothrix sp. | reverse complement strand
GGCGGAGGTAAAGCCGGCTATATCTCGGGACCCCTCGCCGAAGACAAAAGGCACGTCTGCGGCTAAGCCGGAGGCGGTTAAAAGGACAATGCAGATCAAGAGAGCCATGTGAGACATAAATATCTGAGTATCCTGCTTTTGCTACTATATCTATTTTGCATCGATAGTGAGTTTTATGCTAGCTCTCTTGCTTTGGCGAAGGCAAGATTGGCTTCAGTAGTGCGACCGAGCAACTTGAGAGCAGTGCCTTTGGCGTTCCAGGCTGCAGCAAGCTTGGGATTTTGTCTGATCGCTTCATCAAAGCATTTGATAGCATTATCGTACTTGCCCTGCTTACCGAGAGCAATGCCTTTGTTGTACCAGGCCAGTACCTGGTTGGGATCGAGCCTGATGGCTTCGTCATAAGCCTTGATGGCATCATCGTACTTGCCCTGGTTCTTGAGAGCAATGCCTTTGTTGGTCCTGGCCTGGGCAAGGTTGGGATCGAGCCTGATGGCCTCATCATAAGCCTTGATAGCCTCGTCGTACTTAACCTGGTTATTGAGAGCATTGCCTTTGTTGTACCAGGCTGCGGCATCCTTGGGATCGAGCCTGATGGCCTCATCGAAAACATTAATGGCTTCATCGTACTTGCCCTGCTTCCGGAGAGCTTCGCCTTTGTTGTTCCAGGCCATGGCAAAGTTGGGATCGAGCCTGATGGCCTCATCACAAGCCTTGATGGCGTCCGCGTACTTGCCTTGGTCACCGAGAGCAACACCCTTGTTGGTCCAGGCTGCGGCAAATTTAGGATCTAGCCTGATAGCTTCGTCACAAGCCTTGATGGCATCATCGTACTTGCCCTGTTTTATGATAGCAACGCCTTTGTTGTTCCAGGCCATGGCAAGGTTGGGATCGAGCCTGATGGCCTCGTCACAAGCCTTGATGGCATCATCGTACTTGCCCTGGTTCTTGAGAGCAATGCCTTTGTTGGTCCAAGACTCCGCAAGGTTGGCATCTAGCCCGATGGCCTCATCGAAAGCATTAATGGCTTCATCGTACTTGCCCTGGGCATTGAGAACATTGCCGTTGTTGTTCCAGGCGGTGGCAAGTTTGGGATCTAACCTAATAGCTTCATCATAGGCTTTGATGGCATCATCGTACTTGCCCAGGCTATTCAAAGCAAATCCCTTATTGAACCAGACGTCCGCAGATTTGCTTTCGATTTCATCCGTCGTTATATTCAATGGAATGGCTGCGCTCAGTTCAGCTCCTTGCATCTTCGTTGCGGATAATTTCAAGGAGGTCTTTTCAAACTCCCTGGTAGAGACCACAATGTGCCGTTCTCCCTGGTAAAAAGGCCCACCGGGATGTGCTATCCCTTTTTCATCTGCACCCCAGTCCAGGTTAAGCCAGACATCCTTTGTATCCGTGATGACGTGAGTATAGATCTTATCCGTATTGGATTTCTGTTTCAGCCAGTTGACAATCTCATTTACCTGGCTTTTCTGATCGTTGAGATTCCCGAGATAGACCTCTGCATAAGCATGCCCTCCTATGGTTTTGTTTTGAGCAAAAATAATTCGTGTGGTTCCGCCGATAGACTCCACCAGTGCCGACATGAGGATCGCAAAATCATCGCAGTCGCCGACACCTGCGCAACCGGCTTTGCCGCCGATCTTGAGAGACTGGTTGGCATACATGAAGAAATCGGAGCCCCTGGGATCGCGGGCATAGCTCCAGCCTTTTACTGATCCTTCTCCGTTCTTCATATAGCTGTAGATTGAGCAGATCTGGTCAATTGTGAGGTCTCCAGGAAACTTGGCCACGAGCAGGAGGGCTACCTCATGGACCAGAGAATTGTCCGGCTCCACCCTTGAGCTAACGGTCTTCTTGAGATCGTCTTCCTTCGTCTTGGTTTTTCCAACAGGGGCACTGCCGCCGCCGACAATTGGCAGCTCCAGAACCTCGCTGTCTGAGGGAGAGGAGATCGCGGGCACTCCCGCGAGGTCGGAAGAGCTGGATGATGCCTGTTCGAGCTGGGCGGAGGTAAAGCCGGCTATATCTCGGGACCCCTCGCCGAAGACAAAAGGCACGTCTGCGGCTAAGCCGGAGGCGGTTAAAAGGACAATGCAGATCAAGAGAGCCATGTGAGACATAACTATCTGATTATCCTGCTTCTGCTACTATATCTATTTTACATTGAAGACCAAATCATTCGATGCCATCGCCCGCCGAAAGAGCCGGGCAGCAGGCGGCCCATGGCGGCGGGCCGGATCACGCCACCTTCCACAATTGGATGGTGTCTTCACATCCCCCAGATGCCGATGGCCAGTTCAATGCCTTCAGTCATCGGGTAGCTCTCCTTCTTCCCAAAGATCTTCCTGGACCAGGGCTTGCCGGGAGTTTTGTCGAAGACCACCAGATGCGCCTCAACAGCTCCACAGCGGTCTGCGTACTCCCGGACCTGGGCAAGCCCCTCCTGGATTGTCTTTGACCGGGACTTATGCATGACCTTCAGCTCTATGACCGCCCGCTGCACGCCCCCTGCAACCGGCCAGATCACGAGCAGATCTGTCCGGCCGCGGCCGAGGCCGTACTCGCGCTCGACGCGCCCGCCGCCGTTGACAATTCGCTGGAGGAATGCCTGCATCAGCAGTTGAGGACCTGCCTCGCGGTAGTCGAACATCTCCAGCCAGCTCTCGGAGTGCTCCCGGAAGAACTGCTGGAATGCCTGCAAAAGCTTCGTGAGATCCAGGCGGCCGTCTGGCAGCATGTACCAGGCAGGCTCCAGAGCCATCCCCGTCTGGGCATCCCAGGAGAGTACGCGCGGTATGATCTCCTGGTAGATCTCGTTGGAGATCCTCAAGGCTCCGGTCCTTTCTTGAGTGATTAGCCCCAGGTCTGCGACGTAATCCACATCATCAGATCGAAACTGCCCCTCAAACGGCTCGCCCATCAGAATCGGTTGCACGACACGGCGCACTCTCTCTTCCTTCAGCTTGTCGGCGAGCTGGTCCAGGTGCGTCTCGCGACGGGCGATCAGGTTCTCCTTCGCCTGGGAGATTGTCTCGCAAGTTATAGGAATCGACCTGTCCAGCCCCTCAGGCATCCGAAAGCACGTCTCGTATGCCAGGGCGTTCACGAGCCAGGGCTGGCCAGCAGTGAGCGCCCATGCCTTATCCAGAGCATCGGCCTCGAATGCCTGGCCGGTCTCCTCAGTATGCTGGCGGTAGAGGGTCTCGATCTCGGACCTCGTGAAGTTTCCAAGCCGCAGCGACTCTGCCTTGATATTGAAGCAGCTTCCACCGGTTATTACTACCTTCTCTTTGTCGGAGTGAATCCTGTAGTCACGAACATCCCGGACGCCGCAGAGGATGACTGTTGATGGAAATAGAGACGGTCGCTTGTCGTAGCCGGAGCGAAGCTGCCGGAGCACTGATATCAGAGCATCTCCCACGAGTGAGTCTATTTCGTCTATCAGGAGGACGAGGGGCCTGGGGCTGGCCTGGGACCAGAGTGTAGGGGCTGGCCTGGGACCAGAGTGTAAGGAGCGCCTCCAGGGCGCTGTCCTCGCCGTACTCATCAAGAGCACCGCCAAGACGCTGCATCAGGAAAGTGTCCTGGAGATAATCGCGTGCCCTGGTGGCTAACTGGGTCAGCACTGCCTTGATTCCTCTCCTGACGTCTTCCCGCGCTCCCTGGGCAGCTTCCAGGTTGGCATAGAGCGCCCGGTACCGTCCCTCACGGTTCAGGTATTCCATCAGAGCCAGGAGGCAGGAGGTCTTGCCGGTTTGCCGTGGCGCGTGGAGCACAAAGTACTTCTTCTGCTCTATCAGCCCCAGGATCTGCGGCAGATTGAACCGCGAGAGCGGCGGCAGGCAGTAGTGATCGGCAAAATTCACCGGCCCGGCTGTGTTAAAGAAGCGCATGAATATTGATAATTAGCTTTCCCGCTATTTTAATGCTTACCCTTCGCATCTTCGCGCGGGATTCATTTTCACGCGAAGGCGCGAAGCCGCGAAGTCTCGACGAGATCAGGACAATTATGGATATTTGATATGCATCCCGCCGGAGGAGCCGGGGAGCAAGCGGCCCCTGGCACCGGGCCGGATCACGCCACCTTCCACAGGCGGATGGTGCCGTCCCAGCTTCCGGATGCCAGAATGCGGCCGTCGGGGCTGAAGGCCACGCTCGACACCGAATTGGAGTGGCCCTCTAAAGTTCGTATCTCGCTGCCGCTTGCGGCATCCCACAACTTGATTGTAT
>JAPKYC010000097.1 GCA_026394505.1 Methanothrix sp. | reverse complement strand
TCGCAGCCGTCATCCTCATTCCCCTGGCCTTCCTGATCACATCCCTGGGCATTTTTGCCCGGTCGCTTTACCCAGCAGCATCACCTGAGCAGGCCATTCCCGTGCTCCTGACGGGGCTTCTGTCGCCCGCAATGGAAGGCCTGGTGGCGGCAGCTCTCCTGGCGGCATTCATGTCCTCCGCAGACACGAGCCTGATGACTGCTACCTCCATTTTAACTCTGGATATTTACAGAAAGGCAAAGCCGGCTTCGAGTGAAGAGAAACTGATGACCGTCTCAAGGCTGTTTGCGTTAATCATAGGGCTTTTGGCTTTGGCATTAGCTGTTTCCTTGCCCAGCATCATCAAGACTCTGCTTATCGCTTATACTGTCTTTACCAGTGGTCTGCTCTTACCGGTTATTGCCGGATTCTACAGAGATCGGCTGGGCCTTACGCCCACCGGCGCGCTGGCAGCATTGCTGGGAGGTGGAATAACCGCAATCTTCCTTGGCCAGAAGTATCCTCTGCTGGGAATGGCGGTCTCCGCGGCATTCCTATTTGGGGTAAGCTGGTTGGAGAGACAGTATGCAGAGCAGGAATGCGAGAGTGAGAACTGAACCTATAACCTTTTGCATCGCAGAGCGGTCCGAAACGCAAGTCACTGTCTACTCCGCTTCTTTTCGCGATACACATCAATTTTTAAAAAAATATTATTCTCCGTTCCAGTTACATGAACTGAGCAATAACTACAAAGACCAAAAATAGCCCGGTCAACACAACGACGATGTCCTTGGTATCTGGCCTTTTGATTCCATATATTTTTGGATTTTTTGGCTTATTGTTATAAACCACTTCAGTGCCTCTCCCGTATTGTATCATTTGATCTGTTATCCCAGTCACGGACATTCAATTCACCTCAATATTGTTTCTTATTCCAAACTCTCTTTCCACCTATTTTACCTTTTTGGCATAAAAGGGAAAAAGGTAAATACCATTTGATACATTACTGATGTTAGGTGACGGAAATCGGATTTGGATGAGTGGATGAGAAAAGAGTTATTTCAGAAAAAGGAAAAATTACCAAAAATGTCGATAAATGAGCACACACATATTTTTTTGGGTGAATTATATGTGATCCCATTATACAACAGCTAGCTATGCCAGATTACTAGAGATGAAAAAATAGGTGAAAGACTTTGACAAAAGGAACAAGAGATGCTCTAATATTAGCTCTAATGGTGGCTGCTGTGATCGCTTGGTGGTGGATAATGATCAGAACATGAATTGGAAGAGAATCAATATCAGATTTGGATGGGAAAAAATTGTTACCATCACAACTATAATTGGGATAGCCTTTCTTTTTCTTTGGATAATAATTCACCCGTAAGGGAAATACCCGGCTATAAAGACTAATGCATCTCTTTTCCATAAGAGCAAGCTCAATTCATGGCAAATCTTCCATAGCTTTTAATACTGATGAAGGCAAACTAAGAGATAAAAAGGCCCGGCGAGCAAATGCCCAGCGTCAAATATACCAGAATAGAAATAACCCAAGAAGCATACATGGCTTTAGAGGCGGAAGCTATTCTCCAAGGGAAGACCTTGAAGAAACTCGCGTCAGAAATGATATTGAAAGGGGCTTCTAAGAAGGCTCTAAATTTTGTCCAGGAATCTACCGTTTCAATCGAATCCAACTTGAATTTGAGCAGAGATAAACTATCAAAAGCGATAAACGATATCGGCACAACAAAGATGAACATCGATGAGAGCGTTATGGAGAACGTCCAAAAGAGCCTGGTTGATGAAGGATATCAAGGAGCAATGCTATATGTGGCTCAACATACGGCATCGATGCAACGCGACGAGCTCTTTCGCATATTGACAACCTGTCAGCTCAATAAAGTGCCTTCGGCGATGGCTGTGGATATCATTAAGAGTTTGAGGAGAATGCAGGGCGGCAAATAAAGGTCATCTCATCTTGCACTTTTTGTTGTAATGGGGACATTTGGCATTGGTGCAGACGTTCTCCTTTGCCGCCTCAGTAAGCACCATCTGCATTATGTCAAGACGATCGATCAATGAAGCATCGGCAGATGCTGCCTCCGCCTCAAAGAGAGCTCTTGCAACTTTTTCCAGCATATTATGGGCTAACATTTTCTCTTTGCGAGAAACAGCAAACTCAGCCTCAAGCTTTGCAGGATCCACCTCATTCACAGGCCCCATAGGCACTCCCTCTTCGAAAACCTTTACAGGTCAACTTCCAGTCCCAGAATGCTCTTCGAGCCATTGAATACATCCTCTGCAATCCAGGCGCAGCCCTGTGCTGCCGCATAGCCATCCAGTGGCTGTACATCCCGGCCCAGGAGTTCGGATACGCGCCGGCTCAGCCTTGCGGCCGGGCTTCCCGCCAGGAATAGATCCAAATTGGGCTCGCCCCAGTCGCGACTGAGGACGAGAAGGGCATTGATCTCCATGGCCGCGAATAATGATAGGGATTCGAGGGCCAGCCTCTCCTCCTCCGGCAGGCATTGCTCCAAATTTGCCCGCCCCATTTTGGAGAGAATGCCGCCGCAATTGAAGGCCTGGTTTGCCGTAATCTTCCCGGAGTCGATATCTCTTATGGCCTCTACATCCAGCGGACCCTGCATCAATCCGGGGGCAAAGATGGGCGCGTCAATAGCGCCGACGATCTTTCCCTGCAGCACGGCAAATGTTACGGTATTGGAGGAGGCATCGCATACAATGAAGCTTTGACTTTTGCCCCTAAAAACGCCATAGGCCAGGCCCACCTTCTCCGGGCTCATGCCGTGCGAGAAGACCTTCAGCCGGGGATCGATGTCGCTGGCGCGATGAATGCCGGGCAAAAGTATGGCCGGCCAGCCCGAGGCCTGGATGGCTTCAAAGACCCTGGTGCCGCCGCCCACATGCAGCCCGGCTCCGTCCTGCCGGACCAGGCCGCGATTGGGTGCGTCCTCCAGCCTCACAATCCGGGTTAAGCCGTCGCCCATGGAGTAGCTGAGGGCTACCAGGTCGACGATGCCTTGGCCCAAATTCTGAGCAATGCGTAGCACTATCTCTTCTGCAGAAAGATGGCTGGCCTCTTGCCTGGCAAGCATCCAGCAGCGCCCCTGTGGGGTGGCAAATCTTATGGCAGTGGTTCCGTGGTCTACTCCTATGAACATTAGATCAGCCCAAACCAGATTCCTGGCTGAAGGGTATTTTTGCTAGGCCTTCATAAGCGTATCCGGCCCGCGGAGATCATCTATCCTGAAAGAAGTAGAATTGCCTTATTCAACTGCGCGGTGGTATTTAATACCGCATACGATTCCAGAAGCATAACCGCTCCTGTGTACACTTCGGTCTCGATGCTATCTACCTCTGCAAGCAGTGGCTTGTTTGCCCTTACCTGTCCTTCAAAGAAAGAAAGACTCTCTTCATCTCCCTCTGCCAGGACTATGACCACAGAATTCTTTCCTTCGGTGCGGTTGCCGGCATAAAATCCATGCAGGCCGGCATTTACGGCAACATCAGTAAGCCACGGCCGATAGCCCACTCCATGCACTTTACCGCCCGTAATTTTGATCTTTATCTTCATGCTCTCAATGCTGTCTTATTCCGATCTTGCTCTTTATAACTCGGATGTCCTTTTCCATTCTGCCTAGCCTTTCTGTATTGCTGTGGTGTACCATGTCATCGCGCAGATCCCGGATCTCTGCGGTTGTTTCGTCTTGTTTATCCAGCATTTGATCCTGTTTATCCAGCATTTTATCCAGCTTGCCGATCGTCAGATCCTGCTTATTGAGCATCAAATCCATCTTCCCATTTATGCTCTCGATTGCATCTATGCCCTTGGCAAGCTGAGAGCTCATGGATAGCATCGATGTTCTCACAATAGAGGGCACGCGACCCTCGAAAGGCTCTTTCCTGATGCCTGACACATCAGCCTTCTTGGGTTTCCGGCTCTGCAAAGCATCAATGAACGCCCCTAATTGAGCATCCTCGGCATCTGCTTTGGCGATTACTATCTGTTTGCCGTCTTCTTCTGAATTATAAACAGAGAACTTCGTGATGTCGAATTCATCGGCCAGAGCGATCAAAAAGGGCCGATATCCCACACCGTGAACTTTGGGACCAGCAATTACTATCTTTTGCTTCATAATCCATTCCCAATAAATTCCTTTGAAGCCTATTTAGCTGTTTCTTCTTATTAGAGCTTCCGCTCTTGCTCGATTCAGGCCGCAGAGATAAGCTCCAGCAATTCCTTTGCCACCTTGCCGCTCTCTCTTCTCGTCCTCATGAGCGTGCTCATGCGCCGGCACTCTCCCTGGTAGCTGCTCTTTCTGTCCACAATGAAGAGGTCCACCTTGCCAAGGGACCGATGAGAATGGTGTCTTCTTTTTCCAGCAGATCCAGGAAAGCCTGGCAGGGAAGGGCGGCATCCAGACCCGCAAAAAAGAGGTCGCAAACCTCGGGCAATCCCCGGCGGCCTACCCAGAATTCCTGAAAGTGCATCACTCCTTCCGGAGTAGAAACGACCGTAGAAACAATGTCGTCCGTCATGGGAACGACCCGCTGCTCTATCCCCAGCGATTCTGCCAGGGCCCGTGTGGCATGGCTGAGTTTGACGCCCCGGCGAAGCATCTCGGAGCGAAAGATATGAACGGCTCGATCCTTGTCCCCTACCTGCAACTTCTCCTGGATGCCCATGGCGATGAGAAAGTCATGGGTGAGGGTCCTGTCGCCCTTTATGCCCCACATTCTCTTCTCGTCGATCATATCGGCCAGGGTATAAAGCACAGAATCGACATCCGGGGAGATGTAGTTCCCGGAGATCCAGAGGTCCTCGGCCGTGTTCACCACCACAGAGAGCTCCTCTGGCCGCAAAAGCTCCTTCAGGCCCAGGAGAAGCTTGGGTGTGCCCGTGCCGCCGCTTAAGACCAGCATCTTAAGAGACGTCCACTATGATCATGCCCGTCTTGAGATGAGCCGCATCTTCATCCGGGAGAGTTGATTTCACGGCCTTTTCATAGTCAATTGCGCTGTTTCCCAGGGGATCCTCGATAATGATGGTCAGAGGAAACCGGCCATTTCTGGCGAGATTGATCTTCTCTAAGATCTCTTCGCCCTTCCTGATGCTTTCCGGGCTATTCGCCTCTCGCGCCGAGCGTGTGGCAAAGCCCACCACGCCCTCGATCCGGTCAAGGACGCCCTCCACATTGGATATGTACGACTCCGAGGCAAATCCCGGCTCGATGTCCACGCCAAGCTCCGGGATGCGCAGGGTGCCGCTGGAAGAACGAATCACTCTTGCGTCCAGATCCTCAATGCTCGTCACCGGCAGAGTGAAGCGCACCGGCTCCTTTTGCGTCAGGAGAATGGTATCGCTATGCCGAAAGCCGCAGTCACAAACCCCGGCAATGACCATGACCTCTCCAAAATGAGGTATGTCCACCGTCTCCCAGCAAAACTGCATCTGGACAGAGCATACGGGACAGGGCGCATTTGTGGTTAGATTCAATCTTTGCTCCCGACCACCTTCTCGCGGTCAATCTTTATGCCGCTAGGCACTAATACTATGAGATCGTCGCCAATTCCGGCTATATCTCCGGAAACGTCTTCGACTGCCTTTTTCAGCTCACCAATGGCCCGGTCTAAAGCAGCTTTATCCCGCTTCAGCCCGGCGATATCCACCAGGACAATATTGCCGGCATAAATCTCCTGCTTGATCTCGGGCAGAACCTCGACCCGTCCCAGTTCCGCTACCCTTAAGATTATCTCCGGGGAGCCGCTCCCTTCCTCGAACTGACCCAGATCGACCTCAGAGTAATCCTGCTCCTTAGACTTTCCTATGAGCTTGAGCTTTTCCAGAAATCCAGCCATCTAAAAACCCCGCGAAGGATAATTATTACATGTCCACGAGTTTCAATCCTACAAAGCCCATGGCCACCATGAAGAGCAGGACGATCAGAGCAAAGCTCGAAGATCTCAGCTCGGCGGGAAGGGCTATTTGTGCCCCCAAAATGAGGACGATCATCAGAAACACGAGGCCAGTACTTAAGCCAATCTCAAGCCAATTCTTCTTCACAAGGATATTGTCCACCCGCCTTAGAAGATATACTTTTTCGCCCGAAGGCCGTCCTCGTCCGCTAGAGAATCCACCAACGACCTGGTTTCATGGCCATGCCAGCCCATGGCAATAAAGCGGGGATAGACGGGCAGCCTCTCTCTCAGGTTATAATCAAAGAGGCTTTTATGCAGCTCTACTTCATTCGGCCAGGGTCTATCGGGATTTATGCCGTCTACGGTGACAGAGCTAATTCCACCCAGATCGGTTGCGCCGGCGGCAAGCATTGGACGCGGGTCCACCAGGTTGGGAGGAACCTGGATGGCCACATCAGGCGGAAGGATCTCGCGCGCCGCTTCTACCGTTCGGCAGAGATCCATCATCATTGGCCGGGGTGCATTCTCCAGAGCCGTTCCCGACTTAGGATCCAGCGGCTGGATTATGACCTCCTGAATATGACCGAAGGCTCTATGCAGATGGGCAATTTTGCGGAGCGCGTCTATCCGGTCCTGCATGCTTTCGCCTATGCCAACCATTATGCCAGTGGTGAAAGGAATACGCAGTCTTCCGGCCATGGCCATGTACTGCAACCTTAAGTTTGGCCTCTTTCCAGGCGACTTTGCATGCGCATCCAGCAGGGCAGTCGTCTCCAGCATCAGTCCCAT
>JAPKYC010000235.1 GCA_026394505.1 Methanothrix sp. | reverse complement strand
GTAACCATTATAGCCGCCACTTCCCAGGTATCTTTGCAGCATTTTTATGCCGCCAGGTCCAAAAATCGTCCTGGAGCTGCTAATTGAGGCGGGGGAAAAGCCGCCCGCTCCACTTTCATGAACTGAAACGCTATCGCTGACAACATAATAATCAGAAATTTCCACGCTTCCTGCGTTATCCGAAACGGAAAAGCCCACGCCAATGGCAAAACTGGTAGGAATTATCGAGAACTGCAATATAAAGATTATAATAATACTTCGAATTAATCTCCATTCAGGCAGCATAATAGTTAGTGTATCTCGTCACATTTAAACTTAATTATTTTCGGTTATAAATTTATTTTAGTCCCCATTCCGGACCCCCTCTTGAGGCCGGCGTACATGATGCTGATGAGCTGCAACGTCGAGAAGGCCCTCCTCCAGGGACCTGGCTCTTGAATTATTTATTTCTATTTCAGATGCTGCCGATCGCCTCCACCGGGTCCATGCGGGAGGCCTTCCAGGCAGGATACATCCCGGCCACGAAGTTCACAGCCAGGGCGAAGACAATGGCATAAATGAAGAACTCCGGCTTCATGGTGATAGTCATCCTGGATACCATGTAGATCTCAGAGGGAAGCTGGATGTCGTAGGACATGATTAGCCTGGCTGCCAAAAAGGCCAGGATGCTGCCCAGCAGTGCCGAAGGCGGGGCCAGGATCAGGCTCTCCAGCATGAAGATCTTGAGAATCGACCGGCGAGTTGCTCCCATGGCCATGAGAATGCCTATCTCCTTTGTCCTCCTGCTTATTATCATTATCATGGTATTGGCAATATTGAGTTAAGATCGGAGACGATGTAAGGTGCCTGGTAGATGTCTCTTATCCGAACGTCCACCTCGGAGACCACATCTCCCTTTCCCACCAGATCCTGGGCTGTGGTCAGAGGAATGTAGACCAGAGACTTGTCTTTGGCGGAGCCCGTCTCAAAGAGACCGGCAACTCTCAGTTGCATCGATATGTTTCCTCTCGCCAGGATAAAATCGTCTTCAGGCTGCAGCTTCAGCTCCTCGGCCAGCTTGGTTCCCATAAAAGCGGAAAGCTTTCTGCTCTCTAGATCCTGAAAGTTGCCGATGACAATATCCTTTTGAACCTTCATCAGCCGGTCCTCATCCGCCGGATCGACGCCCAGGAATTCGACTCCTCTTACCTTATCCTTGTACCTGGCCGCAGCCTTTCCAACCAGCCTGGCCGAGACCGCTTCCACTCCCGGATAATCCCACAAATGGGCGGAGACTGTCCTGTAGAGATAGATGTACTTCTCTTCCGACTTGGGCTGGACGTAAATGTGAGGATTGTTCTCTACAGTTGAGGTGATGATCTCCTCCTCAAAGCCGCCCAAAAGGCCCATGAAGACAACAATTACCGCCACGGCCAGCGTCACTGCGGCTATTGTAAAGAATGCCAACTTGGGATTTCTGAGGATATGACTCCGGGCTACTGTAAACTCGTACATTTTATCCTCATCCGTTGATGGCCTGAGCAGGATCAAGCCGGGATGCCTTCCAGGCTGGATACATGCCCGCAATCACGCTCAATGCTGCCGCCACCAGCACTATTGTTAGGAAGCTGCCCGCATTGATCACCACGGGCAGAGTGATATCCTGTCCACCGGGCGCTTCCATTTTGATCTCCAGACTCTGCAGATAAAGGGCAATTACAAGCCCCAGGACGGCCCCCAGCAAGCCGCCCATTAGCCCCAAGATTGCGCTCTCCATGAGGAAGATATTTCTGATTTTCTTGCCGCTTGCCCCCATGGCCATGAACATGCCAATCTCGCTGGTCTTCTCGTTGACCAGCATGTACATTACGCTGCCAATTCCAAAGGCGGCTATTATCATTATCAATAGCATAATCAGCCGGTTCTGAAACTGTTCTATGGCCAGCGTCTTCAAGATCTCTGGATAAAGCGTCTGCCAGCTCTGTGCCTTGTATCCGTACCCCTGCAGATTTGCAGCAACGCCATCCGCCAAATAGACATCCTCCAGCTTTACATCGACCGATGAGACCACATCTCCTTTGCCCGAGAAGTCTCCGGCTGTGGAGAGGGATACAAAGGCGATATTCTCAGGCCACCCCGTGGGCAGTCTGAAGATTCCGGAGACCACCAGGCTGCTGCCTCCTTCATCGGGAATGCCGGCAAAGATCGTCTGTCCCAGCTTGACCTTCAGCCTATCGGCCAGCTTTTCGCCCAGGACCACCTTCTTGCCATTCTGGATAGAAGAGAGGTCACCCTGGAAGACATACTTTCCTATGTGGTAGATTTTGTCTACATCGGCCGGATTTGCGCCCGAAAGGGCTACGCTTTCCACGTTGTCCTTGTAGGTGAATGTCACCTCTGCGCCAAGGCTGGGCGAAACGGCAATCACACCGGGAATGGACCATATCCTGTCCATGAGGCTCTTGTAAAGGTAAATGTAGTCATCTCCTTCCCTGGGTGTGACTGTGACATGAGGAAGATCCTCAACGATTATATCAAAAAGCATGCCCTGAAATCCATCCTGCATGGATACGGATATCAGAGATATGGCCACAGCTATTGCAATAGCTGCCACAGAGAGGAAAGTGCCCCTCTTTTTGTAGGCGATATGCCGCATGACCACAGAAAACTCAAAGTCGGGAATGATGCTGGGCAGGGCCGGCACCTCTGCGAGCCTTTATGCCGCGTTATAGGTTATCAAGTTAGTGGATTGGTGGCAAGGATTATATAGTTTTATAACGCTTAATAGTTACATATGGACGAATTCATTGAGGAAGAAGCCGAAAAGGATCTAATGGGCATTTTTTATGAACACACCTGTAGTGCTCAAGACGAACGGGATTGCAGTATCATGAAGCATCTAATCCTAGCCGAGATACGACAGTCCAATGCACCTGCCTGGGTAGCTGAAGAACTGGAGAAAAAGCTAAACTGCCGAGGATGCTGGAATGCATCGGTCAGAAGATCTGCTGCTGTTTACCTTGATAGCTTGCTAATATAGTAGATTAAGGGATTAGCCTCATCGATGATATCCTGCTTAGCAGTTTTAATATGAATTCTTCCCATAAGGAGTATGTCCGTGTCCTTCATTAGGATGATCTGGTTATCCTCATTGTCCATTTTGATGAAGCCATTGGTGGCATCGACGGTCCTAATGGACATATTATCGTATTTCTGGTCTTCCTTGATGGATTCTGGTGTTTCCGATATCTGGAAGACTCCGTCGATGGTGGCAAAGTTCCGATCAGCGCCACGGAAAGAGCTCCTGAAATGTACAGCTATAATGACGATTCCCTTTGTGAGTCCAAGGTCTTTCTTGAAGTAATAGGTCCTATCCTCCATAGTTGCAGAGTTCGCAGATGGAGAAACGACCCTCGAGTCAACTACTTCGCCATTTTTTGTAAGCTCGAGGGATACTTTCTCGCCATTGATATCCATGGAATTGAGAGCGAGCTCATAGCCCTCCGCCAGCTTTAGCGGGCTGGCAGATGTTAAGGTCATCTCAGCGTCAGAGTCCCTCAAAACCTTGCATATTTGTTTGTTGATCATCAGATTCGTTTTCTCGGACTTTTCATAGAGGGAAGGAACTATCAGATTTTTAGCCTGCATCGCTTGAGTTTGCACCGCATCATAGGCAACGAAGTACTTCTCACCGAGGAAGCCAATCACATCATATCTGCCCCACTCTTGGAACTTGAAGTCCATCGCTTGAGCCATTGTTTCATAGACTACTCCACTATTCCCAGATTCATCAGAATATTCGCGGAGTACGGCGCTTGAAGGGGTTACATCAGATAGGTGCAAAGTGAGACTTTCTGTCCCGATTTTCTTATCCACATCGTAATAAAATCCTGCGAAGCTAATAGGAGTCCAGGTAAAGTCAGATGTCGCAAGGTCAGTTACCACACTTCTCATTTCCAGCAAATCCCCTTTTGCCGGCATAACAGTCACATTGGCATAGCTAGAATTTGATGCGCCATGGTTATCGGTTACTGTCAGGTTTAAAGTAAATTCGATCGACCTTAAATATGCATGATCTGCAGAAATACCTTCTCCAGCGGAACCATCGCCGAATTTCCAAACCCAACTGACTATTTTACCATCAGGATCTTTGCTTTGAGATGCGTTAAAGGTAATTGCTTCACTTGTTGTCGGCTCTTTTGGTGAATAGTCGATTATCGCTAAGGGCAAATGGTTGATTTTGACCTCCGAGGAGTAATTGCCTGTTGCACCACCATCGTCCACGGTGGTCAGCCTAACTTTATATTTGCCGCCTTCAGAATATACATGTACAGGTTTCTCATCTTTTGATGAACTAATATCTCCAAAGTCCCAAGTGTGCCCAGTTACATTGCCGTCGATATCTTTGCTGGATGATGCATCAAAGGTGACCTCCTGACCGGCATTTGGCTCCTCTGGCTCATAAGTGAAATGGGCAATCGGAGGCGCATTTATCTTGATTATGGTGGATTTAAACCCTACCGAATCCTTTTCATCTGTGACGGTTAAATTCACTGCGAACCGGCCACTTGTTTTGTATCTTTGCTCTGGTTGTTTAAGATTTGATGAATATTCGCCCCCAAAATCCCATTCATATTTCAATATTTTGCCATCACTATCATTACTGGGAGATGAATTAAAGGTAACTGTATCTCCTGCTTTAGGGTTTTCGGGTGAGTAAGTAAAATCGGCTATAGGGGGATTATTTATTCTGACAATGGATGTTTTAGAGCTTGTGGCACCCTGACTATCCGTGATATTCAGGATTACGGGAAAGCTGCCACCTTTGGAATATGTATGGTTAACGGACGTTCCTTTATCTATAGTATTATCTCCAAAGTCCCATTCGTAATTTATAATCTCATCAGCCTCTCCGCTCTGCGATGCATCAAAGGTCACCGGTTCTCCAGCGTTAGATTCAGAAGGATGCACGAATAGCGCCATGGGCGAGGGATTTAGCGGCGTCTTATCATAGACATCTCTAATATAGACCGGCATATATGTGTTGGCCTGGAAGAACTGGCCTCCAGGATGGGATGCGCTGTATTTGTTGCTGCCCCAGTCGAGATTAAGCCAGACATTCCCAGTATCCACATCTACAGTGGCATAAATTCTTCTAACATCGTATTTATGCTTGAGCCAGGTGACTATCCTGTTTACGTTTTCGTCATCGGAGCCTATCCCGTTCAAATCTATCTTGCCTAGGTATACCTCAGCATAGACATGGTTGCTCTGAGAACTTTTTGCAAGGACGATCCTCGTCGTGCCACCTATCGACTCAATCATGGCTGACATGAGAATCGCGAAATCATCGCAATCCCCAGCACCTGCGCAATTATTTTCTCTTCCCAGTTGGAGTGTCTCATTCGCATACTTGTAGTAATCCTCACCCCGAGGGTCTCCCGTATATCTCCAGTTTTTTGTGAGATAGCTATGTATGTCGCAGACTTGCCCAATAGTATGCTCGCCTGGATATTTCGTCGCGAGTCCTGTCGCCTCATCGTGGACTATGGGGTTATTGACCTGCACCCGCTGATCAAAGATTTTCTGAAGATCACCGATTAATCTTTCGGATTTATATACAGTCCCGGTTCCGCCGGATCCACTTGCAGTAGTGAATGTAACAATGTCTGATGCATTGTACTGGGATATTGAAACATTCTCAAGGGCATGATAGCCATTTTCTCCCAAGACGTATCCTACCTCTACGCTCATGCCTTGTGACACCAGAATGATCAGAATGATAGGACAGAGGCGTAGGCATCGATACATGGCAAATCAAATGTAAATGGCCATATTAGAATTTATATCTTTTCCTTTGAGGAGGTTCGGTATCGAGATTTATAAATTGATGTTTCATATCGCCAATCCCGTGCCGCATGATAACTGACCTTATAGTTTGCATATGACCATTTTTGCTCACTTGATGATAGTAACCTTTAATTAGTGGATCGCCTATTACTATCATAGTTGTAATAGCATCATAATAAGAATTGAGGGAAAAAAACATGTGTCAGATGGAAATGCCGATGGGAAAACATATTGGAATGATGCATCATATGTGTGGAGGCGAGGGTGGCTTTCCGCTTATTGGGGACAAGATGCCCAGGATGGAGGTGAAGACCACCCATGGCATGATGACACTGCCCGATGCCTTCGCAGGAAAGTGGTTTGTGTTCTTCAGCCATCCTGCGGACTTTACGCCTGTCTGTACAACGGAATTTGTGGCCTTTGAAAAGAGGCGAGGAGAGTTTGAGAGACTCAATTGCGAGCTCATTGGCCTGTCCATTGATCAGGTCTTCTCCCATATGAAGTGGACAGAGTGGATCAAGGAGAATCTGTTGGTAGAGATCAAGTTCCCCATCATTGCCGACGATCAGGGAAAGATTGCACAGAGAATGGGCATGATCCATCCTGGAAAAGCCAGCAACACGGTGCGGGCGGTGTTCATCATTGACCCAGAGGCAACCGTCCGACTGATACTTTTCTATCCCCAGGAAGTGGGCAGGAATATGGATGAGATCGTGAGGGCGGTAAAGGCTTTGCAGGTTGTGGACAAGAACAAGGTGGCAGCTCCCGCCAACTGGCCCAACAACGAGCTTATCGGCGATCAGGTGATCATTCCACCTCCCGGCGACGAAGAGACCGCGGCTACCAGGAAGACGGGCGGAGATATGGTCTGCATAGACTGGTGGTTCTGCCATAGAAAGCTGTAAAAGTATCGTACTTTCTATTTTTGTGGAAAAAATCGAGATGGCGGGACGCTTATCAATTCATTGCATGTCCTGGCTGGATAATACTGATCAATGTTAAGGATAATAGTGTTGGTAAGATCTGTAGTTTCTGACTTTGCATAATCGTCTATATGACCCAAGATGATCTCCTATCTATATAAGATGAGGAAAATGCCGGAAGTGCGACCATGAAAAGAAGCAAACATGAGATCTTCTCTGAAATCCTAGAAATATGCATAAATGGTGCCAGCAAGACAAGAATAGTATATCAAGCGAACCTTAACTTCAGAACGGTAAACCCATATTTGCAAATTCTTATTAAAAATAATTTATTAGAGGCCAGCCAAGAGAGCCACATATTATACAAAACCACCAAAGAAGGCTCAAATCTGCAGGAAACCATCAGTCAAGTTAATAATGCGTTATTGCACGAATAAAAGATTGCCGGATCACTGCACTCGCACGACAGGTATTCTGCCATTGTGCAGTGCCGTGGCCAGCAGTGCTCCCGAAAAGCCCATCTCCTGCAAAGTCCTCAGGTCGTCTTCTCCCTTCACGCCGCCTCCCAGTATGAGGGGGTGCTTAGAGGCTGCGGCGGCCTGCTCCAGAAACTGCCTGTCAAGTCCGGCAGATGTGCCCACTTTATCCAGTTCCAGAAGGATAACGCCCTCCAGCTTCAGCCCGTTTAACCTCTGCAAGAGCTGCAAGGGCGTCTGGACAGCCAGATGGGGATCGCGGGCCAGCACCTTCCTCTTCATCATATCGATGCTTACTACTACCCTGCGGTCTAATGCCGCTTCTTCTATGAACTGCAACGAGGCCATCTCCGTGCCCAGGACAGGAGAGACTGTTGCCGGCAGACGATCCAGATCGCAGGCCTTCGAAATCCCCGTATCGGCCATGGTCCGGGCTGCGGTCGATATCTTTTTTATGACAGCCAGATTATCGCCCCGGCCTGTCAGCAGGTTAAGGTCGGCGACGTAAACCTCCCTGGGACGAAGCTTTTGCAGAATGGCCAGCGGCTCTGATGTGGAAACGATTCTAGAAAAGCCAGCTATAGGCTCATAACGACTTCTCTCTCCGCGCACGGCATGGACAACAGCACCATTAAGTATATCGAGGACATAGATGCATCGCACGACTGCTCCTTTCGGGATTGGATGGATATGAGATTGTTGGTTAGCCCTATGAATATCGTTGAAGCACAAGCGGCTCTGGCCGGCGGCGCAGATATAATAGACGTAAAAAACCCCAAAGAGGGGTCACTAGGCGCGAACTTTCCCTGGGCCATCCGGGCTGTGGCAGACCTGGCCAAAGGTCGGGTGCCGGTTTCCGCCACTATTGGCGACCTGGAATTCAAACCGGGCACGGCAAGCCTGGCGGCTCTAGGTGCTGCCGTCTCCGGCGCCGAGTACGTGAAGGCGGGCCTTTTGGGCGTGAAGACTCCTTCTCAAGCGGAAGAGATGCTGGTGGGTATTGTGCGAGCGGTCAAGGACTTCGATGCCGGGAAAAAGGTAGTTGCATCAGGCTACTCCGACTACGCCCGGGTCGGGTCCATCTCGCCCCGGCTGCTGCCCGCGGCTGCCGCCAAAGCCGGCGCGGACCTGGTCATGGTGGACACGGCCGTCAAAGACGGAAAGCCGACCTTTGATTTCATGAGTGAGCAGGATCTGCTGGATTTTATTGCACTGGGCCATGCCGCCGGCCTGGAGGTCGCTATTGCCGGAAGCATCGGCTTCGCCCACCTGGAGCTTCTGCGTCGCTTGCAGCCGGATATCATCGGCGTACGGGGCATCGTCTGCGGTGGAGATCGGAGAAGCGCCATTCAAGCGGAGCTGGTGGAAAAGGTCAAGAAAGCCCTGCAATAAGTCGATCAATAAAACCGGCTTGCCCTTTCAGGATCTTTTTCCTGGCTTTCTCAATATCAAACCATTCGGCTTTATCGACCTCGGGAAATTCTCTCAGGATTCCTGATTTTTTTGGCCATTCCATGGTGAATTTGTTGCTCGTGGCAAGAGCCGCATCTAAATCCGATTGATGCGCCCAAACGTGCACGATTTTTTTGCTGGGCTGCCTTATCATGCCCAGAGCGATGAACCGTCCTGTAACCTCAGAGCCGGTTTCCTCTTTGAATTCCCTTTTTGCGGCCTCTAGCGGGCTCTCCTGCTCTGCAAACACCCCTTTGGGAATCGACCAGGCACCCTCATCCTTTCCGGACCAAAAAGGGCCACCCGGATGGACAAGCAGAACCTCAAGCTTGTTGTCTTTAAACCTGAACAAGAGAATTCCGCCGCTGTGCACGCTCATGGATTAAGACCTCGTTACATCCTTGAGGAGTATGTCATGCATAAGTCATGCAAAAGCTTTTTCCGCCTGCTGGTCGCAAGGGGGGCCGGTCCAGGATAACAATAATGAGATTCCTCGCTGTATGAGTCCTCCGTGCGCTTCTCGTGCCTGCGATGGTGGTAGTATCGTCAGCCACCTGCAATAACCAGCGGCGAACGACGTTTTCCACCACAGAGACACAGAGCGCACAAGGAACGCACAGAGACTAACTAACAACTGGAAAACCAAAGTAACGGTAATAGGAAATGATATCTTTTGAGATCTTGAAGCAAGATAAGCAGACGCATGCCAGGCTGGGGCTGATAAAAACCAGGCGGGGAGATATAGAGACGCCCTACCTGGTTCCGGTGGCAACCATGGGCAGCGTGAGAGCTTTGGGCTCGGACGACCTGGCCGGCTTGGGTGTGCAGTGCTCCCTTGCCAATACCTACCATCTTCTCTTGTTGCCTGGAGATGAGCTGATAAAGCGGCTCGGCGGGCTGCACCGGTTCATGGGATTTGACCGGCCTATATTCACCGATTCCGGCGGCTTTCAGGCCTTTTCTTTAGGCTTTGCCAGAGAGCATAACATCAGCAAGATCGGCAATATATTCCCGCAAGAGCTGGCATCAAGCGGCCAATGCCCTGGGCTTGAAGAATCCAATTATAATGATTTCAGGAAAAAATACGATGATATGGAGAAAGGGGGCGCGAGAGGCATAGGATACAGGGAAAACGAAAGAGGAAGGCCGAAGGCGGCGAAGAAGGAAAATTTTACCAAAATCACTGATGAGGGCATTTCCTTCAAGTCCCTGGCCGACGGAGCCTGGCATTTTTT
>JAPKYC010000091.1 GCA_026394505.1 Methanothrix sp. | reverse complement strand
CTAAGTTTCTGAAGATCCTCGGTGTCTCGCTCACCGTGATCTTCTCGCTGGGTGCAATTATCGGCGCAATGATCACCATGTATGCCGCTGTCGCCAACCGTACCGCCGAGATCGGGACGCTGCGCGCCCTGGGCTTCCAGCGCCGGTCCATCCTGGCGAGCTTTCTCATGGAGTCGCTTTTTCTGGGCCTTGTCGGTGGAAGCATGGGGCTCTTTCTCGCATCGTTCATGCAGCTTATCACCATATCCACGGTAAATTTCCAGACCTTCTCCGAACTCGCATTCCGGTTCGCCATCACGCCGGCAATTATTATCCAGTCTCTGGAATTCTCGATCATAATGGGTCTTTTAGGCGGCGTCCTGCCTGCATACAGGGCATCCCGCATGAACATCGTGGAGTCGCTGCGGACGAGCTGATAACATGCACCGGCTACCTCCCTACAGCCTTCCTTCTTCCAGAAAACTAAAGTACCCGGTCCGGTTGAATATCATATGGTCCAGCAGTTCAATGCCTACTATTACACCCGCAGCCTTGAGATGGGCAGTGATAGTGATGTCACTCGGTGATGGTTCGAGCCCGCCGCCGGGGTGATTGTGTGCGACGATAACCTCCGAGGCTCGGTCGGAAAGGGCATCTCGTCTTTGGCTCATGTCTTTTTCTTCGTTCTATTTTTCGATTGGTACGGGGTGGAAGGTTCGGCGACTCCCAACCCGGCCTTGTTCCCTGCAGGCTCGAATACGATGCGTACCCTGGCATGAAGAACCTCGGCAACACGCCGTAGCGTGCTCAAAGAATGGCCCTCATAGCCGGGGGACTCCAGCCTGCTGATCTGCTGCTGGGACGTCTTGAGGAGCTTTGCAAGGTCCTTCTGTGAAAGCCCTGCCTGTTGGCGGAGTGCGGCGATCTGGAGCGCCACATCCCATGCCTCACCGGCGCTCTTGAAACGCTCGGCAAAGGACGGATCCTTCAGCTGATCTTCGAGGTATTTATCGAAATTGGATTTCTTCATGGTTCAATTGTCTTCAGCCATTCGCTCATCCGCTCCCGCGCTGTCTCCATATCGCGCTTTGGAATGGACCGGCCTTTATTGCGTATGCCGTGAACTACGATGATCCTCTGGTTCTTCACAAAAAACCAGAGCAGCCGGGTATTGAGCTTTCCCACGTGGCGCAGCTCAAACAGCCCGTCACCCAGTGCCCTTGAAAGCGGCTCATGGTGATACTGCCGGTTTCGAAGTTTAGCCAGTCCGGCCAGTATTGCTGCGAAATCATCAGGATCGTGAGATTTCAATTCGTCCAGAAATTGTCGGACCGGACATGCCCCATTTTCCGATTCATATAATTCTACACGAAAATCCATGTTTCTTCAACATCAATATTGATGTATCATTCTTTTCCGGCGGCTGTATCTTGGCCAACATGGTCTGTAGGAACAGCAGTGCACCATCGTTTACGCGGGCATGTACACCTGCTATTTTATAATTATATCATGAGCTTTGAATCAAATCTATATCTGAATGCAGATCTCTAGGTTAGACAAATGTTTTCTCCATTGCTGATTGGGTTAGTGCCTTATGTCCTGAGGATGGAGGCAAGTGACCCTGAAGAGAATCGTCGTCCTTGATTACGGGGTAAAGAACCAGGAAAAGAGCATGAGCATGGCAGGCAGGCTTAAGAGCGAGAACAGGAAGCTTGCCACCATGAACTGGTTCACTATGTTCCTGTTGCCGCCCTCGCGCTCGGTAATCACGGGTATGGCGGTCACCGGCGGGACCGAGGCCTGCATCATGATGAGGAACGCAATAGGGTAGGGTGGTTTCACGACCATGAGCACCCCAAGGGTCACCAGGGGGAACATGAGATTCTTCATGATCACGAATTTCAGGTTTTCTTGGTATGCGGGTCTCTCGCTTCCCTTCATGTCAAGATAGATGTTGCCCCCGAGCACCAGCATGAGCAGCGGCACGGACATGGAGCCCACCATCCTGACGCCATCGATCAGGAACCTGGGTATGAGGGCATCAATGCCTGCATAGCGGACCACTATGGCCAGAATAGTGGCTAGGAGCACCGGGTTGAGGACCTTGGCAGGATCCACCTTGAGTCCCTTGCTGAAGAACAGGGGCGATGCGTTGAAGAAGAACGCCGGGTAGAGCAGCGTGAAAAGGAAGAGCTCCACCAGCAGCACTGAATTTGTTCCGTACATCTCGGCTATAATAGCCAGCGGGAAGAAGATCCCGTTCTGGAAGAGCAGGCTTACCCGGAACTCCCTGCGGTATTCTGCCCTAGCGACCGTGGAACAGATGAAGGTAAGCACTATGAACAGTGCTGTGGAGCCCAGCCACCACAGGGGCAGGGTCCACCAGGTGGTATTCTTCTCCGGATGGAAGTTTGTGA
>JAPKYC010000146.1 GCA_026394505.1 Methanothrix sp. | reverse complement strand
TAGGCCCCACGGGGATGGTATATTCTGTGGAGCGCATGCCGGAGCTGGTGGCCGCGGCCAAAAGGAATCTGGAAAAAGCCGGCATAACGAATGTGACCATGATCGAGGCCGACGGAAGCCTGGGCCTGGCGGAGCATGCCCCCTATGACCGCATAAGCGTGGCTGCGACCGCTCCTAAAGTGCCTGAATCGCTCAAGCAGCAGCTCAAGGTGGGCGGCAAAATGGTCCTTCCCGTGGGCCGGGACTATCAGGAGCTTTATCTGGTGACAAGGAAGAACGGATTTTGTGTGGAAGGGAAGATGGGTGTGATCTTCGTTCCCCTCATCGGAGAAGAGGGTTTCAAAGAAAAGATCTAATATATTTGCGGCAACGATTGCCACTTTAAGATGAAGCCCTTAGCAATCATAATCATGGACGGCTTCGGCATAAGCCCAATAGTTGAGGGCAATGCCATTGCCAAGGCGCATAAGCCCAACCTGGAACGATTCTGGAAGAATTACCCGACGACCACTCTTGCCGCCTCGGGCCTGGCTGTGGGGCTGCCGCGCGGCCAGATGGGCAACTCTGAGGTAGGGCACCTCAACATAGGAGGCGGCAGAATCGTCTACCAGGACTACACCAGAATCAGTCTGGCGGTTGAGCAGGGCGCCATCGCCGAAAATGAGGTTCTATTGCGGACAATGGAAAAAGCAAAAGGCGCCAGGCTGCATCTGATCGGCCTCTTATCTGACGGCGGAGTGCACAGCCACAACGCTCACCTTTATGCGCTCTTGCAGATGGCTGCGAAAATTGGCCTGGAGAATGTTTATGTGCACGCCGTTTTGGACGGCAGGGATGTGCCTCCCCGAAGCGCTCTTGGCTATTTGCAGGAGCTGGAGGAGAAGTTCCAGCAGATCGGCACGGGCAAGGTGGCTACGCTCTCCGGTCGCTACTTCGCCATGGACAGAGACAAACGCTGGGAGAGGGTGGAGAAGGCCTACCGCTGCCTCACGAATGGCGAGGGGCTGCGAGCCGCTACAGCCAGGGAAGCTGTAGAAAACGGCTATCGGCGAGGCGAAAATGACGAATTCCTTCAGCCTACCGTGGTTGACGAAAAAGGACTGGTGCAGGACGGGGACAGCATCATCTTCTTCAATTTCCGGCCGGACAGAGCCCGCGAGATTACCAGGGCCTTCGTTGATAAGGATTTTCAGGGCTTTGCCCTAAAACCGATGCGGGTTTTTTACACCTGCATGACTCAGTACGACGCCACATTAAACGTGCCCATTGCCTTCCCGGCGCAAAACCTGGACGACACTCTTGGCGAGGTCATTGGTCGCGCCGGGCTCCGGCAACTGCGCATAGCAGAGACGGAGAAATATGCTCATGTCACTTACTTCTTTGACGGCGGAAAAGAAGAGCCCAATCCAGGAGAAGACCGGGCTCTCATACCCTCTCCCAAGGTTGCCACCTACGACTTAATGCCGGAGATGAGCGCTTTCCAGGTCAGGGATGAGGTGATAGGGCGCATCGACTGCGGCAAGTACGACCTCATCGTCCTCAATTTCGCCAATCCCGATATGGTGGGCCACACCGGCATATTCGAGGCTGCTGTTAAAGCGGTCGAGGTCGTGGACGGATGCGTGGGAGCGGTTGTGGATGAGATCCTCAGGAAGGATGGCACCGTGCTGCTCACTGCTGATCACGGCAATGCAGAGAAGATGATTGATCTGACCACTGGCCAGCCGCATACTGCTCACACCACCAATCCCGTGCCCTTCACTCTGATAATAAATGACGGCCAAACGTACAGCCTGCGTGAGGACGGTATTTTGGCAGATATTGCGCCTACAGTATTGCAGCTCCTGCATATCCCCCAGCCGAAAGCGATGGATGGAAAGAGCCTTATCAGATAGGAAAACTGAAAAATGGTGGAAGTGTTACCGAAATACGAAGAATGCATTTACTGGAAGGACCAGGAGGAAGGCTTTCTTGGCTATTGCCTGCATCCCAAGGCCCGAACCGGTGAGCCGTGCATTCTGAATGTAGAAGACTATTGCCCTCTTCGGGACCCGCCAATGGTCCAGGAGCCGGCATCGGTCTGTAAATGCTTGATCTGTGGCAATACTATGAGTTCTGATGAGTATGAGGCTAACGGCTGCATTTTCTGTGGTTCCAATGCCGAGCCTTTGGTCTGCTCGGAGTCTTATGATGTGCGCGACAGGGAGTGAAGATAGGCGCTGGTCTCTTATCCTGTCAAATACCATAGCAGAGGTTGCATAATTGCCACTTCCCCCAAATCCTGGATAGTGAGTAAGCATATATCTGTCAAGCACTTCTTAGAATCCATGAAGTTGATCTTCGTCGCATTCATCTTTTTGCTGCTGGTGGTGCCAGTATATGGTCAGCAGACAGTCCATGAGGCCGCAGGAGCTTTGAACTGGGATGGCCTCGATCTCGTCCACCAGGGCAAGTACGATGAGGCCATCGAGTTATTCGATGAGATCATCAAGCTAGACCCCGAATATGAGGTGGCATGGAGCAACAAAGGCTGGGCTCTCGCTCTCCAGGGCAAGTATGTCGAAGCCATCAAATGCTATGATGAGGTAATCAGGATAAATCCGACCGATCAAGTGAACCAGAAAGACAAAGGCGACGTTCTCTCTAAACAAGGCAAGTATGCTGAAGCCATCAAATGCTACGATGAGGCTACCCGGCTAGATCTCAACTATACTACTGCCTGGAGCAGTAAAGTTACAGCTCTCTTTATGCTAGGAAATTACGACGCTGCCATGAAAGCCAACGATGAGGTCTTCCGGCTTGACCTCCAGAATCCTGGTGCATGGACTTTTAAAGGCATCTATCTTGACCTGCAAGGCAAGCATAATGAGGCCATCCTATATTATGACGAGGCTATCCGGCTCGATCCCAACTATACCGATGCCTGGCTCAACAAAGGCGCTACTCTTGAAGCCATGGGCAAGGATGACGAGAGTCAAAAGGCTTTTGCTGAAGCCGTCCGACTATACAAACCAGCGAAAAAGAACGGTGATAGTTGATGTCTATGATATTAGCTCGATCTATGAAGTTGGTCCTGGTAGCATTTATCCTTTTGAATGCATTGATGACATCAGCACAACGTCAGCAGACTTTTAAAACCGAAATGGGATTGGTCTGGCCCGATGCAGGTGATTAGATATGAGGAACACAAAATTTGCGCTACTGGCAATATGCTTTCTTGTAGTGCCGGTAATAGCTGAAAACCAGAGTGCTATTGATAAGACACATGATGCCGTTCTCCTCATGGATGATGAGCAGTATGAGCCGGCAATTCCACTTTTGGATGAAGCCCTTGCTCTTGAACCCGAGTACGCAGAGGCCTGGGCAGGAAAGGCCCGTGCCTTGTACTTTCTTGAACGATATGAAGAAGCACTACCACGGATTGAAAGAGCCATAACCTATGATATATCGAATACCAATTACTGGAGAATAAAGGGCCTAATCTTGCGTCAACTGGGCAGGCAGTTTGAAAGTGACATGGCTTTCAGGGGTGCTGACTTCATAGATAAGAAGGCCTTAGAGGCGGCTGCTCCTAACTAGTGGAGATGATATAAATGCAATCTATGAAGTTGATCCTGGTAGCCTTCCTCATTTTGTTGCTGATGGGGCCGGTACATGGACAACAGACGGCAGAAGATTGGTTCAATAAAGGCAATGACTTTTACGACAACGGTTCTTACGATTTAGCAATCAAGTGCTATGATGAAGTAATACTGATAGATCCCAACCTTGCCACAGCCTGGAACAACAAAGGCTATGCTCTATATTCCCAAGGCAAGTATGATGAGGCTATCAGAGCCTATGACCGGAGTTTATAAGATCCTGAAAAAATAAGCCGCTGCGCTACGGTTCTTGTAGGGGATAGCTAAAAATTAATTCAGGCAGGAATGTACTTTCCGAGCTGAAGTCTGCTGAATACCTCTGCGGTACTCTTGTTCATGTC
>JAPKYC010000078.1 GCA_026394505.1 Methanothrix sp. | reverse complement strand
CCGCTTCGGTGGATGGGCACCACCTTGATCTCGTTCTCTCCGATCTCAGTGATCTCCCAGATCTCTCCCTTGGTGACGAACGTGGCTCCTTGCTCGGCGAAGCTGATGACAAAGGCCTCATCCAGAGTTCCCACGGATCTTCGGCCCACGATGTCGTAGACGTTGTACCTCTTCTCATCCGGGATCATGGAGAGGTTCTCGATGTAGTACTCCCGCGCCTTGCGGGTTCTCTGCAAAACGTCGCCGTCCAGCCGCACCAGCCTGTGCTCTTCCATCTGGCTGATAACTCCGCTCATCTCCTCCATCAATAGATCCCGGAAGGGATAGGCTCTGGTGACGATTCTGTGCGCCTTTTCCCGGCCTATTTCCCCGAAATCCATCTCCAGCCCCACAATCTGGTTGGCCAGGACATCTGTCGGCTTCTCGTGAATCTGGATGGCTTCCAGCTCGCCTGCTGCCGCTCTACGGGCAATGGCGCAGCCCTCGGCCACGTCATCGGCACAGGTGGCGATGATGGTCCCGGAAGAGATGAGGCCGATCTTGTGCCCGGCCCGGCCTACCCTCTGCAGCAGGCGGGAGACGGCACGCGGCGAACTGTACTGGATGACGTGATCCACGTCGCCGATGTCAATTCCCAGCTCCATGGAGGAGGTGCAGATCAGGCCGCGCAAATCGCCGGCCTTGAAGGCCTCCTCTGCTTCCACTCGCGCCTCCACAGAGAGACTGCCGTGGTGCACGCCGATGGGCTCGCCGAGCTGGCGGAACCTGGAGCCCAGGACCTCAGCCGCTTGCCGGGTATTGACGAAGATGAGGCACTTTCTTTTGTGCACCGTTTTCCAGATAAAGCGAATCTGGGCCGCTAGACGTGGATCGCACTCCAGGGTGCCACTCAATGCATAGTCGGCCCGGGTGGGCTCTGGACTTACTACCTGAAAGTCGCTGGCCCTCTCCACATTCGTCTGGATGATTCTGTAGCTGCGCCTGGTTCCTACGAGCAACCTGGCCACGGCCTCTGGCGAGCCCACGGTGGCGGAAAGGCCGATCCTTTGAAAGTCGCCGGCAAGCTCCGCCAGCCTTTCCAGGAGCACGGCCAGCTGCGAGCCGCGCTTGGAAGAAGCCATCTCGTGCACCTCATCGACCACAACCGTCTTGACGGTGGAGAGATTTTGGCGCAGGAGCTTGCCGGTCAGCATTATCTGTAGCGTCTCTGGGGTGGTGATCAGCAGGTCCGGCGGCTTTAAGGCCTGTTTTCTGCGATCTGCCTGGCTGGTGTCGCCGTGCCGAACGGCGACCGTGATGTGCAGCTTCTCACCCCATTCGTGAAACCGGCGCAGCATATCCCGGTTCAGGGCACGAAGAGGCGTGATGTAGACCGCTTGCGTGCCCTTGCGCTCGCTGGAGAGAATCTTGTGAAAGATGGGCAGGCTGGCCGCCTCCGTCTTTCCCGTGCCTGTGGGCGCGATGAGCAGCACATTTTCTCCGGAGAGGATGGCAGGAATGGCCTCTTCTTGCGGCTTCGTCGGCTCGAAGATGGACTCTTCCACTAGCCTTGCTCTGATCTGGCCATGAAGCTGGTCGAAAGCGTTCACAATTATTCATTTGCTGAACCGGTATATGAAAACCTTGCGGCAAAGACGATTTTAGCCTCGTCGATGAACGATTGAGGAAAGGGTGGAGATTATGTTTGTTGGGCCTTTTGATGATTGATCTGTTGGATCGAATTCACTGAGGTTATTTTCGGGAAGAACGCAGCAATTGGACTTATCTAATCGGGGCGGCAAAAGTTTTATAGCTATGCATGCTATGATTGATCTATGACACACGAAACCTCTGTGGGGAATCGTCTTCTACGACGTTCGTTCGCTTGTTGATGAAAAAGTCCGCATTTTTGATACCACACTCCGGGATGGCGAGCAGACTCCGGGCGTATCTCTCAACCAGGATGAGAAGCTCAAGATCGCCAGGCAGCTTGATAAACTCGGTGTGAATGTTATCGAGGCCGGATTTCCTGTATCCTCCAAGGGCGAGTTTGACAGCGTCCGGCAAATCGCTGGGGCGGGCCTCCAGGCCCAGATCTGCGGCCTCTCCCGCATTGTGAAAAAGGATGCCCAGGCCTGCCTTGACGCCGATGTGGGCATGGTGCATGTCTTCGTTCCCACCTCCGACATCCAGATTGCTCATACTATTAAGAAGAGCCATGACGAGATCGTGGCCGGAGCTGTGGAGACGGTGCAGTTTGTCAAGGACAACGGCCGGATCTGTCTCTTCTCGGCCATGGATGCCACCCGCACCTCGCCGCAGTTTTTGCATCGCATCTTCAAGGCGGTGGAAGAGGTGCACTGCGATATCATCAACATCCCAGACACAGTGGGAGTGGCCATTCCCTCTGCCTTCTACCGTTTTGTCAAGGATATCTGTGATGATGTCAATATGGTGGTTGATGTGCACTGCCACAACGACTTCGGCCTGGCCGTGGCCAACAGCCTGGCGGCAGTGGAAGCCGGGGCGCGAGAGGTGCAGGTCTGCGTAAATGGCCTGGGCGAGAGAGCCGGCAACGCCAATTTGGCCGAGACGGTGATGTGTCTTCACTCCATCTACCAGGCCAAGACCAGCATAAAGACGGAATACCTGGTGGAGACGGCCCGCCTGGTGGAGCGGCTCACCGAGGTTAAGATTCCCATAACTGCACCAATCGTTGGCGAGAACGCCTTCTCCCATGAGAGCGGCATTCACAGCCACGGAGTTATCGAGAACAGCAAGACCTTTGAACCAGGCATCATGACTCCGGAGATGGTGGGCCACAAGAGGCGCATAGTCCTGGGCAAGCACACGGGACGGCATGCCGTGGCCAAAGTGCTGGAGGAATCGGGCTACCAGCCTACCGAGGAGCAGCTTCAGGAGATCCTGGCGAGGATCAAGGAGCTGGGCGACAAAGGAAAGCAGATCGCCAATATCGATCTTCAGACCATTGCCGACGTGGTGATCGGAGAGGTGGCCAAGGGCAGCCAGGCTGTGATTCTCAAGGAGGTCTCGGTGATGACCGGCAACATCATCACGCCCACGGCAACCGTAAGGGCCCTGGTGCGAGGCAAAGAGAGAGTTCTCGCCCATACCGGCGTAGGGCCGGTAGACGCAGCCGTAAATGCCGTGCGGGGCCTCCTGGAGTGCGACACCTCCATTCGCATCTGCGACTTTAGAATTGAAGCCATAAGCGGCGGGGCCGATGCCCTGGCGGAAGTGGTGATTGGAGTAGAGGACGACCGGGGGCGCAGGGTCAGCGCCAAATCGGCTCGCGAGGATATAGTCATGGCCTCAGTGGAAGCTCTGGTCAGCGACATAAACAGATTGATGCTCCTGAATTCAGGAACTGGACTGTAGAAGGCTTGAATTCGTGGAGTGAGAGATCTATCAACCATGAAAAAATTTGAAATAGAGCACATTGGAATCTCTGTGAATGAGCCCATCAAGATGGCGAACTGGTATCAGGAAGCATTGGGAAAGCTTCCCGATGTCCTGCCCCTGGCGGAGGGATTAAGTCACCATCTGCAACTGCATATCGCATTAAAGAGCGACGATCCGGAGAAGGACGCAAAATATCTGGTGTCGATGGACGCGAGGTTTATCGAAAAATGCCCCATCACGAGGCCGGGGGAGAACCTGGTAGTCCTGAGCGATCCCTGGGGCAACACTTTGCAGTTGGCGAAAAGAAAAGCTGATGGATGATCGTCACCTGGTCATCTTAGCGGAAAGGTCGAGCTACGGCAGCTTCGCGCGATCCCGGTTCACGCGAAGGCGCGAAGCCGCGAAGTTCCGATGAGAGAAGGATGATTCTTGCCACACCTGTTTCCAGTTCCTCGCTGTTTTTTGTTGGTAATGGATTATTTGAGTTCTCTGTGAGTCCTACGTGCGCTCTGTGCCTCTGTGGTGGTAGTCCGTAACCATCTAGTTATAACCAGTAGCTAACAACTATTTCACCACAGAGACACAGAGTTCACAGAGTACGCACAGAGCGCCTAACTAACAACTGGAAAACCATAATAACCTGAGGTTAGCCACTGGAAATAGCGAAAAGCCGATTTCCGCCTTAACCGATGACGCTTTGATGCTTTCAAGATTCACGGAAATTAGAGAAGAT
>JAPKYC010000197.1 GCA_026394505.1 Methanothrix sp. | reverse complement strand
CCTTTCCTTCCTTTAATGTGGCCCTTGCAGTTGCCGTCTTCTTCTTACCCGAGGTATTAATTATCTTCATAGCAAGCCCTTTAGAAGTTTGCGCCGAGTCTTCGGCTCAAGGCCCCAAGCTCGATATATTTGTCATTGCTCTTGGTTCTCATCTTAGCCGCAGATGGTTGCTCTAACTGCATTCCCTTGAGCTCTCTGGGTATGCCCACATATATCCGCAGCCGGGAGAATGCATCTCTTCCCCGCCCCATCTTGTAGGGAAGCATGCCGCGTACAGTCCTCTTGAGGATCATCTCTGGCCGGCGGGGGAAGTAGGGACCTCTCTCCTTATGGCCACGGTCTCTTGTCTGCCCATACTCACTGAAAATGGAATCTCTTCCACCGGTTACGAGTGCCTTCTCGGCATTGACGATCCTGACCTCTTCGCCGGCCAGGAGATTCTTGGCGGTTACGCTCGCCAGGCGTCCCAGGACCAATCCAGTTGCATCTACTACTATCATTGCTTCACCTCAAAATCTTTATGCCCGATCCCTTGGGATGCTCGGCCATCAGCTTTTCAATCGTCATGCATTTGCCGCCTGAGGCCAGGATCTTGGACAATGCCTGGCTGCTAAAATTGAAAGCCGCCACGGTAACGCTGTGTTCCAGATCGCCGGAGGCCAGCACTTTTCCAGCCACGATCACAGTATCGTTAGACTGGGTATGCCTATTGATCTTGCTGAGGTTTACAGCAGCGTAGTTACGACTGGGCTTTTCGAGCCTCCGGGCGATATCGCGCCAGAGGGGTGCGCCAGTTTCGCGAGAGGCCGCCTTAAGTTCACCGATAAGTCGGACTATCCTTGGATTTGTCTTTTCAAATGCCATTTTCTATCCTCCGCACGGCCCCAATCGGGCCGACTCACGCGCGAGATGCGCGCGTTCGAACCTGAAATTTGGTTCATGCGCCCAGGGCATGGATATCCCTGTGCGGAATATCTAGATCGTAAATGCGCCAGTATTTAAGGGTTTTCCAAAGCTAAGGTATTAATGTAATAACTATTAGAAAAATACAGTGAAGTAAAATGATCGACATCACTCTTGCCGTCTGCATCGCTCTGGGCTTTGCTCTGGGAATCCTGAGCGGCCTTACCCCGGGCCTGCATCTGAACAACTTTGCCGTCATGCTGCTGGCCGTCTCGCCGCAGCTCATGAGCCTGGGGCTCACCCCATTTCAAATGGCTTCGATCATTCTGGCCGCCAGCATCTCCCAGACGTTCTTTGATGCCATTCCTGCCATCTTTTTGGGCGCGCCCGATTCCGAGACCGCCTTGACCGTTCTTCCCGGCCAGCGGCTCATGCTGGAGGGGCGAGGCATCGAGGCGGTGCGGCTCTGTGCTCTGGGCAGTGCCGGATCAGTGCTATTTGCTATTCTCCTGATCATTCCGCTGTCCTGGATCGTATCGAGCTACAGCGATTACCTCACCAAATACGTGGGCATTCTGCTTTTGGCCATCGCCCTCATGATGATCAGGTCGGAGAGAGGCCCCTGGATCGATGGGCAAGGCTCCTGGGTGCATTACAAGTACAAGGCCATAGCCGGGCTTCTCTTCATAACCAGCGGCCTTCTCGGCATATTCGCTTTCGATCATGAAAAACTGGCGAGCTCGCCTTTGGGCCTGGAGCCGCAGGTGCTCCTGCCCCTCCTCTCCGGCATCTTCGGTGCCTCCTCCCTCCTTCTCAGCCTTTCCACAGAGACAGAGATTCCGGAGCAGAAGGAGAGCGCCATCAAGCTCTCCTCCTGCGCCCTGGCCAAAGCGATCTTCTCCGGCGGCCTGGGGGGTTCAGTGGTGGCCTGGCTTCCCGGCGTTTCGCCTTCCGTAGCTGCGATCACGGCGCGCCTGGGTGCGCCCTCCTGCCCGGAGGAGTTCCTGGTCTCCATTGCCGGGGTGAACACCGCCAACGCCCTCTTCTCTCTGGTGGCGCTTTATGTGATCGACAAGCCCAGGAGCGGCGCGGCTGCGGCCATCCAGGA
>JAPKYC010000022.1 GCA_026394505.1 Methanothrix sp. | reverse complement strand
GAGCTACTTGGGCTCAAGTGGGCCCGACGCGATTCGAACGCATGACCTCCGCCATGTCAAGGCGACGTCATAACCAGCTAGACCACGGGCCCGCAAGCACCTTTCCTGTCTCGTTCTCGCAGATAAAGGCTTCGGTCCGACCTGGGAGTACCTAAATTGAAATTTGGATAGGGCCGGCATCGTGTCCGGCCCTATCCAAATTTTAATTGTAGTAGACCTCTTTGTGATACTCATCCAGCGCCTTGATGGTGATCTGATCCTTCTTGGCCATGAGAATGGCATCTGCCGCCGCCTGCGCCGCCTGAATGGTGGTGATGTAAGGGATGTGGTAGTCAACAGCGCTTCTCCGGATCTGGTAGCCGTCCTTTACTGACTCTTTGGTGGTGGGCGTATTGATGATCAGCTTCACCTCGCCAATCTTGATATAGTCCAGGACATTGGGGCTGCCGTTGTAGATCTTGTTTACCCGCTCCACTGGTATGCCTGATTTCTTAAGATACTCTGCAGTGTTGTCAGTGGCTATGATCTTCAATCCTGCTTTAACTAGCTTCTTGGCGGCCACGGCCACCGCCGCCTTGTCCTCATCCTTGACGGAGATAAAGACCATGCCTTCCAGAGGCAGTGGATTATCCGCGGACAGCTCCGCCTTGAAGAAGGCCAGGCCCAGCTTGTAGTCTATGCCCATGACCTCGCCCGTAGACCTCATCTCCGGCCCCAGCAGAACATCGGCGCCCGGCAATTTGTCAAAGGGTAGGAGCACCTCCTTGACAGAGACGTAAGGCGTCCTGGGCTCCAAGAGGTTGCCCTGCTCACGCAAGGATTTTCCCATCATGACATTGGCGGCAATCTTGGCCAGGGGCAGGCCCACGGCTTTGGAGACGAATGGTATGGTGCGACTCGACCTGGGATTGGCCTCCAGCACATAAACTATGCCGTCTTTGTAAGCCATCTGCAGGTTCACAATTCCCACCACTTCGAGGCCCAGGGCGATCTTGCGCACGTAGTCCCTCACTACCTCTAAAACCACGCCGGGCAGGGTCTGGGGCGGAATCATGCAGGCGCTGTCGCCCGAATGAATTCCTGCCTCCTCGATGTGCTCCATGATGGCGCCTATCAGAACATCTGTGCCGTCGCATACTGCGTCCACATCGATCTCCACAGCGTTTTGCAGGAAATCGTCGATAAGAACCGGGTGCTCAGGGGAGACACGCACCGCCTCGCGCATGTAGACCTCCAGGCCCGCCTCGTCGTAGACGATCTCCATGGCCCGGCCTCCCAGAACGTAGCTGGGCCGGACAAGAACGGGATAGCCGATCCTGGCGGCAACGACCTTGGCCTCGGCGGGAGTGAAGGCGATGCCCGCACTGGGCTGGGGGATGTTCAACTGGTCCATGAGAGCATTGAACCTCTCCCTGTCCTCCGCCAGATCAATGCTGTCCGGACTGGTGCCCAGAATCTTTGTCTTCAGACCGCGGCGGGCGATCTCCTTTTCCAGGGGGATGGCCAGGTTTATGGCCGTCTGGCCGCCGAACTGCACCATCACGCCGTAGTGCTGCTCCTTCTCCAGGATGTTCATGACGTCCTCTAATGTAACCGGCTCGAAGAAGAGCTTGTCCGAGGTATCGTAATCAGTGGAAACCGTCTCCGGATTGTTGTTGACGATGTGGGCCTCGATGCCCTGCTCGCGTAGCGCCATCACGGCATGAACTGTGCAATAGTCAAACTCGATGCCCTGGCCGATGCGAATGGGACCGGAGCCCAGGATCAGCACCTTCTTTCGCTCGGTTGGCACCAGCTCGCACTGGGTGTCGTAGGTGGAGTAGTAGTAAGGGGTCTTGGCCTCAAACTCGGCGGCACAGGTATCCACCATCTTGTAAGTGGGAATGATGCCTTGCGAGATACGCATATCGGTTATCTCTTCCCGGCTCTTGCCCACGATGCCGGCTATCTGCTTATCGGTAAAGCCGGTGCGCTTGGCCTTTCTCAAGGTTTCGGCATTCAGGACTGCTCTTATCTCCTTTTCCATGGCAATGATGTTCTCCATCCTGTAGAGGAAGTAGGGCTCAATGCCGGTGATCTTTGAAATCTCCTCCGCGGACATGCCCCTCTTCAAGGCCTGGTAGATGGCAAAGAGCCGCTCGTCAGTGGGATTTTTCAGGAGGCTTTTTATCTCCTCATCCGTCCAGACCGTGTACTTTCCTGCGTACCCCAGGTCTTTATCGATATCCAGGGAACGAATGGCCTTCATGAGAGCCTCCTCGTAGCTGCGTCCAATGGCCATAACCTCGCCAGTGGATTTCATGGCCGTGGTGAGGGTCTTGTCGGCCTTGACGAACTTGTCGAACGGCCAGCGGGGAATCTTGATCACCACATAATCCACAGTGGGCTCGAAGGAGGCGGGCGTCTCTTTGGTCACATCGTTTCTGATCTCATCCAATGTCATACCGATGGCGATCTTGGCGGTGACCCGGGCAATGGGGTAACCGGTGGCCTTGGAGGCCAGGGCAGAGGAGCGGGAGACGCGGGGATTGACCTCTATGACCCGGTACTCCCCGTCCTTGAATGCGAACTGGATGTTGCAGCCGCCCTCAATTTCTAAAGCCCGGATGATGTTGATGGCGGAGCTACGCAGCATTTGAATCTCCTTATCGGACAGGGTCTGGATGGGCGTGACGACAATAGACTCGCCGGTGTGAATGCCCATGGGATCCATATTCTCCATATTGCAGATGGTGATGCAGGTGTTGTTCGAGTCCCTCATCACCTCGTACTCCAGCTCAATCCAGCCTCCGAGGCTCTCCTCCAGCAGGACCTGGCAAATGCGAGACCTCTTCAGCCCCAGCTCGCAGATGGAGAGCAACTCCTCGCGAGTCCTGGCAATGCCTCCCCCCGAGCCGCCCAATGTGTAGGCGGGCCGGACAACCAGCGGCAGTCCCAGCTCCTCCATAACGGCCAAGGCCTCCTCCAGAGTGTTGACCGCTTTGCTCTTCGGCACGGGCTCGTCCACCCGCTGCATGGCCTTCTTGAAGAGGTCGCGATCCTCTGCCTCCCGAATGGACTTGACGGACGTTCCCAAAACCTCGACATTGAATTTCTCTAAGACGCCCATCTCTGCCAGTTCAGATGTGATGTTCAGTCCTGTCTGGCCGCCGATGCCGGCGATAATTCCATCCGGCCTCTCCTTCTCGATGATCTTGGCCACAATCTCCGGTACTAAAGGCTCAATGTAGACCTTATCGGCGGTGTTTGGATCGGTCATGATGGTGGCCGGATTGGAGTTGACCAAAACGACCTCGATTCCCTCTTCGCGCAGGGATTTGCAGGCCTGAGAACCGGAGAAATCAAATTCTGCTGCCTGGCCGATCTGAATGGGCCCCGAGCCGATGAGAAGGACCTTATGAATATCATTTCTTTTGGGCATCTCTATCGCCTCCCAGCGGCAGCCGTCTTGCCATTCATTATTCTCAAGACAGATCCGAAGAAGGGGTCTTCCGTGCAGAGCGGTCCGGGATTCGCTTCGGGATGGTACTGGACCGCCAGAACATTGAGCTTGTCGCTCTTTACGCCTTCGACTGTGCCGTCGTTGGCATTGAGCTGGGTGATCTCCAGGTCCGTGCCCTCCACAGAGCCGGGACGGACGGCGAAGTTGTGATTCTGTGAGGTGATGTAGACGATCTTCTTTTCCAGGTCTTTGACGGGCTGATTGCCTCCATGGTGGCCGAACTTGAGCTTGAAGGTCTGGGCACCCAGGGCCAGGGATATGACCTGATGTCCCAGGCATATTCCAAATACGGGAATCTGTCCGGCAAAGTGCTTGACGCCGGAGATGGCCTCCTTAGCACTCTCAGGATTGCCAGGTCCATTGGATACGAAAAGTGCCTCCGGCCTTGTCGCCTCGATCAGAGATATGTCGGCATGAGCGGGAAGCACGGTTATGTCGAATCCGCGACATGAGAGGCTTTTCAAAATGTTCCGCTTAATGCCTAAATCCAGCACCGTCATGCGAGGGCCATGGCCTTCTATGCAGTAGGGTGATTTGCATGTCACATCCCCCAGCAGATTCTGCGCGGAGATATCGGCCAGGGACCGGGCCATTGCCACCACATCCAGGTCTTGCACGTCTCTCCTTTCACCAACAGCGAGCGTTGCCTTCATCACGCCAAGCTCTCTTACCTTCAAAGTGAGCATGCGAGTATCCACGCCGCATAGTCCAGGCTTGTCCTCATCGATAAGGAACTGATTAAGAGTTCTGGCATGGCGATGATGTGTTGGCCTGTCCCAGTATTCCCGGCTGACCATGGCGCGGGGCCACATCCGGTCGGATTGAAAATCCTCGCCGCTTATGCCGTAGTTGCCCTGCAGAGGATAAGTGAACATGAGCATCTGTCCGTGGTAAGAGGGGTCTGTTAATGCCTCCTCATAACCGGACATAACGGTAGTAAAGACCAGTTCACCCGAGACCACGCCGGGTGCACCAAAACCGGTACCTTCCACCCTTGTACCGTCTTCTAACCCTAAGACCCCAATCATAGTATCGGCAACACAAGAAGCTAAGTCATCTAAATACATTTCGATATCATCATCTTTTTTAAGCTGGAGCCCTATCCCGCATGCATGGAAGTTAAAGTGGAAATCTCAAAGAGCTCCGATTTTAGCCAGGTCTATGCCATAGGCGCGATCGGAGGACACAGCCCCTACGACTTTCGCATTGCCTTTTACAACGACTCGCCAAAGACGATGGTCGAGGACGGCAAGAGCATGACGGTCATGGAGAGAAAGATCGATACGGAGATCATTCTCTCACCCCTAGCGGCCAAGGAACTGGCCAACTGGCTGGTAGAGCACATCAAGGACTATGAGAAGGTCTTCGGCGAGATCAAGAGGCCGGGATCGGGATCCCAGGGTCCTGCTAATCCCGGCAAAGGCAGCGAGTCAGCAGCTATCCAGGGATATATGTGAGACAGCTATGAACAACAAAGAGAAGGTGCTGCTGCACAGAGGCATGGACAAGGTCAAGCAGAAGACGTTTGCGGAGGCTTTAGAGATCTTCGAGAGAGTGCTGGCTATGAACCAGGAGATCCCGGAAGCCTGGAATAACCAGGGCGTGGCCCTCTATGGTTTGGGTCGCTCCGAAGAGGCCCTGCAAAGCTATGATCGATGCCTGGCCATAGATCCCGAAAATCTGGATGCTCTGAGGAACAAGGGCTTTTTGCTGAGAAACCAAAGTAGGCTGGAAGAGGCGCTTCAGGTTTACGACAGCGTGCTCCAGAAGGGAGGCGATGCCTTTGACATGGAATCCACGGCCGCAGTATTGACGGCATTAGGGCGGCTAGAGGAGGCCTTGAGTTGCCTGTACCTGGCCAGGGATGCAATGTCTTTGGAGCGCTTAGAAGATGAGATTGCGATGGTAAAGGGCCTGATGGAGCAGAGAGGCATCCCTGTTCCTCAGGAGAGAGCCCCACCGGAGATAGCCCATCAGAGAGATCTTCAGGGGAAAGAGTGATATTATCAAAAAGCGAATAAATACATAATTTTTGGGGGAGAGATCTTGAAAGGCTTCATAATGATAAACGTTGAGCCGGGAACGGAAAAGGCGGTCCACGATTGCCTGGCGGGCATCAAGGGTATTCGGGAAGTTGTACCGGTCTACGGAGAGCGAGACTTCATCGCATTAGCCGATGTGGAGAGCATATCCGACCTCAACCGGGCTGTGCTGAGCGTGAGAGAAATCAATGGAGTGACTTATACCCAGACGATCCTTGGCATGGAGCTGAAGTTCTAGAGATCAATGCCCTCCCTCAAAGATTCCGGCTCGCTTGCGCCCCTTTATCTGGCCGTCTTCGTCGCCGTCCTGGGATTCTCTCTAGTTGCGCCGTTCTTTCCTCGCTATGTCACGGATCTGGGCGCATCTTACACCATGCTCGGATTTATTGTCTCCATCTATGGGGCGGTGCAGCTTCTCACTCAGATACCTATAGGCCGCCTCTCCGATCAGATGGGGCGAAAGAAGATCTTGTTCCTGGGCCTGGCCACCTTCTCCATTCTGCCGCTCCTTTACATCTATGCCAAGAGCGTCTATTCTCTCTTGTTCATCAGGGCAATAGGAGGACTTGGGGCATCAGCCGTCTGGCCCATTGCCATGGCAATGATTATCGATCAGGCAGAAGCGAAAAACAGAGGGGCGGCCATGGGCCGGTACAACGCCGCGTTCTTCTCCGCTTTGGCCTTAGGCCCCCTCATAGGCGGAGTGCTCTACGACTTTATGGGCCTAAATGCGCCTTTTTATTTATGGGCTCTTCTGGGAGCCGCATCGTTTTTTGTTGTCTATTTCCGGGTAAAAGAGCCGGAGAAGATAAGGGTAAAGATGGGACTGGTGCCCTCCCGGGGAAAGGAAGCGCTCATCGCTCCCGGTTATCGGCTCACATTTCTGGCCTGCTCCTCTGTCGTCCTCTGGTCGGGCTTGGTGGGCGGCTTCAACTTCACCATGCTGCCCAGCTTTGCGGCCGGTCTGGGCTTTAATGCCGCTGATGTAGGGATAATCTATCTGGTTTATGGAAGCAGCACAGCTATTTTCAATATCTACTTTGGCCGCCAGGCAGATCGAGGAACAAGAAAAAAACTCATCTTCACCGGCTGCCTGGCAGGAGCCGTCAGTTTTGCTGCTCTTCCCTTGGCCGATACCATGATCCTTGTCGCATTGCTTTTCGCGGGTATCGGAATGGGGCTGGGCATGGCAAGCCCGGCAGCCGCAGCGCTAATCGCTGATACCACAGGCTCCGCCCGGCGCGGAGAGGTTTACGGCATCTTCAATACCGCTCGCATGAGCGGTGTGGTGATCGGGCCGCTTATTGCGGGATTGACGGCAGATCTGCATGGAGTTGATGGTACGGTATATGCCTTCACAATACTGGCTATAGCCATAACCCTGGGAACTCTAATCGTCCGAGAATCGAGTGAAATATAAGCTTTCGGAACTGTCTGTCCGCCCTCTTCTCTTATAGCACTCCCGGAACGTTTAAGGTGCTCCAGGAACCTTGCGAACCTATCCTCAGTGAGGACTTGCTCTGCGCATACTTCATGTTATCTTCCAGGTGTCCGCCAAAGGTGACCGAGATGGGAGACATGGATCCAGGAGCCTTGCTGCCGATCTGGACGGTATTGGTATTGTTGCGAAGCTTAACGGGGATGGCATCGGAGTAGAAGCTCTGGCCCAGGAGGGGGAAATAGGGAGCATCTAATATTTCCAGAATTGATATATCCGCCGGTTTGAAGGAGGCTACCTGCGAAGGGTAGCTCATCTGGAAGAACATGGGGTCATCGTAAAGCCACATCGTCGCCAGGCCGCTGCCGGCCAGCATTAAGAGCACAGCTACGGCAATTGTGTATTTCATCATAGCCTCCCCACCAGACATCCGTTGGATTTAAACCTATTGGAAAAAGAGATGAGATGGGCAGGACCCTTTGCCCCATCTCAAATGTATCTCACCTTGGTTTTCCTATGACGGCCACCTTCTTGCTAACCACCTGATTTAGCAGCGCATAGTCCTGGCCTACCGCGCTATCGTAGCCTGTTGCCGGGGCGTGCTTGCCATCTCGGGCGTAAACAAAAACCCTGTAGCTGCCGGCATCAGTTGGTGCATTAGTCCAAGTCCAATGGTTCTTTATCGACCAATCCTGCACAATCTTCCAGGTGTATCCTGTTGATGGACCTTGAAGCCAGAACCGATAGAGTATCAGATCTTTGTTGGCATCATTGGCTGTTGCCGTCCATTCCACTGCCGTTCCCGCGCTCTGCGGGCTTTCCTTGTCGGGCAACAGAGCAGTCAGCTTGGGTGGCTCATTGGGTGTGAGAAGATACGATGCCCCCAGCGCGCTATCGTAACCGGTTACAGGATTATGCTTTCCATCCCGGACGTAGACATAGACGGTGTGAGCCCCGTCGTCGCTGCCAGAATTGGTCCAGATCCACTGATTCGTTACCGAATAATCTTGCACTACCTTCCAGACATTGCTAGTGGAGGGACCTTTTAGCCAGA
>JAPKYC010000030.1 GCA_026394505.1 Methanothrix sp. | reverse complement strand
TAACGATCTTCGGGATCTCATATTCCACAAAGGAATCAATCCCTTCCTGGCCCAGTGTTTTGTGAAGGTGGAGAGCCCCAAGCAGAGGACGGAGATAATTGAAGGGCCGCCCTGTGTGATACTGGCGACAAGCGGCATGCTCAATGGAGGGCCGGTTATCGAGTATCTCAAGCGTCTGGGCCCGGATGAGAAGAATACGCTGGTAATTGTAGGATACCAGGCTGAGGGGACTCTAGGGCGGCGCATTCAGAAGGGATGGAAGGAATTGCCTCTCTCCGTAGAGGGCAAGACCCAGACGGTGAAGATTAACCTGGAGGTAACCACGGTAGACGGCTTTTCCGGGCACTCCGATCGTCAGCAGCTCATGGAATACATGCGCCGCATCTATCCCAAGCCCGGCCGGGTCATCACCAACCACGGCGAAGAGGGCAACTGCCTCGATTTAGCCAGCTCCATTTACAAGAGGTACAGGATACCGACCATGGCGCCCATGAACCTGGAGACGGTCAGGCTGATTTGAAGAATGGAGGTTCTTTGTGACGGGAAAGAGAACGCGGATCATCAACGATCCATCAGATCTGGTCCCATTGTTGCAGGCCTTCGGCTCTGATGTCCATAAGAAGATCTTTGATGAACTCAGTCGAGAATGGCATACTGAGCGCGAGCTGATAACGCTCATCGGCGACGAAGCAAGCGTTCATCGGAGCGTGGCACTGCTGCGCAAGAGCGGCCTCATCGAGACCAAGTGGAGGGTGCCCGAGCCGGGAGCAAGTCCGGAGAAGGAGTATCACTCAACTTACTCGCGCGTGCAGGCCAGCTTCGGGGCTACCATGGAGGATCTCAGTGAGCTGATCAGCCTCACCTTCATGTCCGACGAGGAGCTGCGTACAGTGATCGAGAAGTTGCAGACTATGGTCAATGGCGGCAATAATAGTCTATCCAACCTTTCTCGAGAGCTGGGACTCAGCCAGATATTTATTCGCGGCGTGGCCAAGAGAGCGGAGGGCCTCGCGGTGCGGGGCCAGCGCATTGAGCCCTACGTTGAGGACTTTTAATGGCCAATGTCCTGCAGAGCAAGCGGGAAAGCTCTCGTTTTCAGATTCTTGTGGAAATCGCCGCCCATCAGCCTAACCTTCGGCAAAAGGAGGTGGCTGAGAGTCTGGGCGTCACTCCCCAGGCCATATCAGAGTACATCAAGGAGCTGGTAGCGGATGGACTGGTGACCACGGATGGACGGATGCGCTATCGCATCACCAAAGAGGGAGTGGAGTGGCTGCTGGAAAGTGCCGCCGAGCTGAAGCGCTATGCACGAGTGGTGATGGAGGAGATCATCAGCCATGTCTCCGTCTGGGCGGCCCTAGCCGAAGCAGATCTGGCGGAGGGCGAGCACGTATCCCTGGAGATGCGCGGAGGCCTTCTCTATGCCAATAAGAAGGAAGGAATAGAGGCGGGCGGGGTTGTCATTGGCGACGCAAAGGCCGGAGAGGATGTGGGTGTATCAGACCTGCGGGGACTGATAAGCCTTGAGGAAGGCAGGATTCTTCTTTGCAAGGTGCCGCGCGTACAAAACGGGGGTTCACGGAAAGTCGATTTGCCGGCCCTCCGATATCAGCTCACCAGAGTGAAGAATGTGGGCTGCCTTGGCATCGAGGCATTGGCGGCGCTGCGCAAAGTGGGGCGCGAGCCTGATATTATCTTCGGAGCCAAGGAGTTCGCAGTAGAGGCGGCATATCACGGCATCAGCTCTGTGATCGTCAGTGTGGACGAGCAGATTCCCGGGCTTCTTACCCGCCTGGAGTCGGAGGGCCTGAAGTACGAGCTTATCGACCTTACGTCAGGATA
>JAPKYC010000228.1 GCA_026394505.1 Methanothrix sp. | reverse complement strand
GATTTGTTGTTGCAGTACAGCAAGGTGTATCATGTCAGGATTGGCGATCGAACTCTGATCTCAGAGGTCCCGAAGAAGGTTAGGGACTTGGATAGTAAGCTCGGATTGAGTTTATTCCCTACCACATGAGAAGTTAAGGTTCTAAATTGGGCCGTTGGACTCATAACCAACGTGGTCTGCAAATCGGTAGGATGCAGATACATAACAGTAGATCCCAAAACAGCATCTCTCGATCTTTATCTAAAGTCTGGCTTAGGATTCACCCAAATGGAAGCAATAAAGCCCAACAGACCCGAAACAAGATATTATATAAATCTGTATAAACTATTGAGTGATTAGAGCAAATAGTTGAGGACAGAAAAGCCTCAGAACCTATTTTATAGATACCTTTGTTTGAGATGTGAATTAGCGATGAATAGGAGGGAGGCAAAAGTCTTAGTGTAGGAGGGATAAAATGATGGTCTTCGACTTTTGCCGATTAGACTGTAATCGTTCGCCGATATTTAAAGATATCGCCTCAGTTTGATTTCTTCATCGACAGCGATATCCTCTTCCTCGCTAAATCCACATCCAGCACCTTGACTGTGACCCTCTGCCTGGCCTTCACCACGTCGGTTGGATTCTTCACATAGCCATCGCAAAGCTGGCTGATATGCACCAGCCCGTCCTGATGTACTCCAATGTCCACAAAGGCCCCGAAGGCAGTGACATTGGTCACAAGCCCTGGCAGCTTCATGCCCACTTGCAGGTCTTCCATCTTTTCGATTCCTGGAGCAAAGCAGAAGGCCTCAAACTCCGCTCTTGGATCCCGGCCTGGCCGGGACAGCTCCTCCAAAATGTCCTGCAGCGTGGCAGCGCCCGCTTTCTCGCTGATATATTTCTTTGGATCTAGCTTTTTCAGGAGGCTTTCATTATGCATCAGCTCTTTTACGCTGACGCCTAAATCGCCCGCCATCCTCTCCACTAGAGGATAGCTCTCCGGATGCACAGCCGTGCCGTCCAGGGGATTGTCGCTCTCCCGAATGCGCAAAAATCCCGCCGCCTGCTCGAAGGCCTTGGGCCCCAGGCGCGGCACTTTGTGCAGATCCTGGCGCGAGCTAAAGAGGCCATGCTCATTCCTGTACTTCACCACCGCCTCGGCCAGCTTGGGCCCAAGACCGGAAACATAGGCCAGAAGCTCCCGGCTGGCGGCATTCACATCCACCCCCACCAGGTTTACAGAGGAGGAGACCACATCGTCCAATGCGCGCCTCAGCGCGGACTGGTCCACGTCATGCTGGTACTGGCCCACGCCGATGGCATTGGGCTCGATTTTGACCAGCTCCGCCAGCGGGTCCATGAGCCGCCTCCCAATAGAGACAGTGCCGCGCACGGTGGCATCTTCATGGGGAAACTCCTGCCGGGCGACTTCCGACGTAGAATAAACCGATGCCCCCGATTCGTTGACCATGATGATTGCCGGATCCAGCCGCAGGCTCTGCAAGAAGGCCTGGGTCTCTCTGCCTGCTGTGCCGTTGCCTACCGCGATCACCTCGATGCCTTTTTTCTGGCAGATCTCCTGCACTTTGGCGGCAGCTTCCGCCCTCCTCTTCTGGGTATCGTGGGGGTAGATCACATGGCTCTCTTGCAGCCGGCCCAGGCGGTCGAGCACGGCCAGCTTGCAGCCCGTGCGCAGGCCCGGATCCACGGCCAGGACGCACTTTTGTCCCAGAGGCGGGTCCAGGAGAACCTGGCGCAGATTTTCGGAAAAGACCTCAATGGCTTTCTCCTCGGCATGGGCGCGTGCCGCCGCAAGCGTCTCATTTTCCATGGAGGGGGCGAGGAGCCGGCGGTAGCCGTCCTCAGCCGCCTGCATCACCTGATCTGCAGCCGGGCCATTTCTTTTTATGAAGAGCTCCTCTAAAACCGCCAGAGCGTCCTCCTCTGCCGGGGCCACATGCAGGCTGAGCGCGCCCGTTCGCGCTCCACGCAGCATGGCCAGGAGCCTGTGCGGGCTGGCCCTGGAGAGGGCTTCGGAAAAGTCCAGATAGTCCCTGAATTTGCCTGCGTCTTTCGACTCTCCCTGCCCATCTCCCTTCGCCTGCGCTCCTGCCGATTCTCCTTTACCGGCAGCGGCCCCAGACCGCAGCACGCCCTGCGATTGATAAAGGGCCCTCATGCGACTTCGTGCCTCGGCATCCTCACTCATCCACTCGGCCATGATGTCCCTCGCCCCGGCCAGGGCTTCCTCAGATGAGGCTACGCCCTTCCCGGCATCCACAAAGGATAATGCCTCCATTTCCGGGGTCAGGCGACAATGGTCCTGGGCGAAGATCCTCTTGGCCAGTGGCTCCAGGCCGCGCTCTTTCGCTGCAGTGGCCCGGGTTTTCCTCTTGGGCCGGAAGGGAAGGTAAATGTCCTCCAGACGGGCAAAAGTGTCGGCTGCCTGAAGCTTCGCTTGCAGGTCTGCTGTGAGCAGCTCTCGCTTGGCCAGAGAATGTTGGATGGCGCTTCGTCTCTCTTCCAGTTGTCTATGCCGCAAGAGTAGATCGCGTATCCTGGAAATTGCGACCTCATCCAGATTTCCTGTGGCCTCTTTTCGATATCTGGCAATGAAGGGCAGCGACGCGCCGCTGTCCAGCAACTCAACGGTGGCCTGGACATCTCTCTCGCCCAGGGACAGTTGCAAAGCCAATTTCTTAATTTGAGGATCGGACATATCGCATCCTTCCTGGAATGCAGAGATAAAAAAGGCTCCGGTTTTTGGAAAAGGCATTTGGGTAATAAAAAAATGCAAAAATTGGTGAATTACTGTTTTGTAACTTTGTCAGCCTTGGGCCCTTTCTCGCCCTCAACTACCTCGAAGCTGACCTTGTCGCCCTCGTTTATTGTGACATCCGGCATAAGGCCAGTTGCATGAACAAAATAATCATTTCCGTCTTCGCCTGCAATGAAGCCAAATCTCTTGGTTCGGTTAAAGAATTTTACAGTTCCGGTTACCATTTTGATTCCTCGGTATGATAAGTTGATAGTAACCGTATATTTAAATGTACTGGCAAAAAAACCATTCGAACAAGGGCGAAGCAATCCCTTCACCCAATTGAGCAGATATCCCACCTCGATAGGCATGGCTATTCCTTCGGATCATCTCCGGGGGATGGTCCCTGCTGCGGCGAGCCTGGCATAGATCTTGGCTGCCTGGTCGGCGGCGATGCAGCCTTTGGCACACTTTTTGCAGTGATTGCACTTTTTCTCATCAATTGTTATGGTCTCGGCCACGATAATCGCCCCTCTAGGGCAGTTCTTCTCGCAGATCTTGCATCTCGTGCACATCTGCACGCGAAGGACAATTTCGCAGACACTGCGCAGCAGCTCTTCCGCCTGCTCTTTGCCGGCAATGATCATGATGTTTCCGTTGGCAAAGACGGTCACCCGTCCTTTTTCCGTCTTTATCACCGCTGCGCCCAGATCCTCCGCATATTTCACCTCGCCCAAGACAGTAAGGGCTGCAGCCACAGAGGAAAATGGATGATTCTGGGGCGCGCATAGCATAGCTTCGATGGAGTACTCCAGGCCACAGGGCGACCGGCCTCGCAATGCCTGCAAAGTGATTTCTTCTTTTCCGGCGGTACCGGCTTGCAGGTTAATATTATGCTCTTTTGCCATCTCTATCATCTTGGGAGGATGCCTCTTCCAGCGCCAAAAACCCCAATCGATGTATCTCTTATCCAGCTTATTCTCATCCGCCCATTGTCGCAAGCAGGCCATCCAAGGCTCATAAAGCCGGGGATGGGTTACTTTCAGGCCGGCAAACTCAGATTGCAGCGCAGCAGGGCACAGCCAGCAGCCTATGCGCTCCAGGTCCTCCTCATAGAGCGGATTGGGCTGCATCATATTCCAGCGGATGTAAAGCATGACCTCCAGCGCCCGCCAGCTTCTAATGGGTGCCAGCGTGGTTTGGCTGGGAACATAGGGATTCCTCTCCACAGCCTTGATGGTTGAGCGGTTGAAGGATTCGTAAATGCGCCGCCCCTCAATGGTCACGCAGCCTTTAGGATAGTGCTCGTTAAGAAAAGCGGTCATAGGTCCCAGCTTGTTGGTCTTGCAGCACCAGCGAAAATCTTTGGCCGGGGGGCCAAAATTCTTCACCTGCTCAAAAAAGCCGCTCTCTCCCTTGATCTCCAGTAGCCGCAGCTTTTGGGCGCGGCAAAGCTCCCGCACATATTCCACCGTTTCGGGAAACTCCAGGCCGGTGTTGATGAAGAGAATCTCCGGCCGGGTGAGTGCCTTTTGGGCAAGGCAAAGGCAGGCCAGACTGTCTTTTCCCCCGCTGAAGGAAACGTTTACGGGAAGCCGGTTTTTAGACAGATAGCTCTTGATCTCGCTTAAGGCCGCCCTCTCCAGACCTTTCAGGTGCGTTGCATTGGCAAAGACTACATCCTGTAGGGTGGGCCGTTTTTCTTGAAGGGCAAAAATATTCTTGCTCACGTCCTTGATGCGAATGGACTGCAAGCCGTCTGCCCTTTTCCTGGCCACGCCCACGCCGGAAAATTTTCCTATTTTCAGGACGACGTTATCGCCATCATCTAGGGCAGAAGGCCCGCTTATGATCTTCCCCTCTGGCAGCCACTTGCCTTTTATGTGGCCTTTTAAAATTGAATCGTCACATACAACGAGGCTCTTTTTTGCTCTCCCGGAAAGTAGGGCTGCGCCAAAAGTCTCTAAATCCAGCTTATGGCAGCCAGCCGTGACATCAAACCAGAGTGTGGCGATGTGGCGACCTTCCAGGATCACCTGATCGCGGCGGTCTAATCCGGCAATCTTATTGAGCAAGATTATCCTGCCTTCCAGGAAATCTGCATAGCCGTAATTTTGAGTGAAAAGCAAAGAGAGAAGCTCTTTTGCCGCCCTAGAACAGAGGCGGATGTCGCCCGGAGGCGCGAGCTCTATTTTGCGGCCAAAGCTATTGCAGGTGGAGCATTTTTCCGATATTAGGGGAAGGCTGCAATTCTCGCACCAGAACAGCTCGCTCTTGCCGGGAGAGAAGGTCTTGCTGGAATTATACATGGATTTGTTGAGGTTTATCTGGGGTGTATTTAACTTATAGGATCGCGATGGACGAAGCTGAGTCTTTTGGCCTGATTACTTTCGCACAATGCGGATATATCAGAATACCTGTATCCTTGAGAAGCGCAGCATTAATTATCACAACATCCGCATGCCTTTTTACAGCAACCTTTCTCCAGATGCGGGCGATCTTGCCTTTGGGTGCCGAATCGACGGTTGCGACTTCCGTGCTATTATTGGACGCCACCGTTATTCCTACTTCAACCGATTGTTCCTCTCGCTGACCGCAGGAGGAGCATTGACTTCGTCCATATCCTCCGACTGGCAGCCGCCCACGTGCTTCGGTCTCAACTGTAGCGGGCGGATCTACAGCGACGATTGGGTCCCTTGCTACACCTGCGGGACAGGCGAACCAGGGAACGCAGTTGTCCTGCCATCCTGTGCCTCGTGCATAGATACAGGAGATGATAATCTGCCTTTAAAAGCCGCGCTAGATTGAATCAAAGGATGTGGGGGAAACACGCGTGTGGTCGGGCCTGCCTAGCCGACATGGAGGCAGCCCAAGGCGGCCCGGCCCACTGGGATTACTTTATGCGAATTATTTTCATCATTGTATGCAGGCAAGCAGAAGGCACAGCCGTTGTAACCCCGAGCCACGCCGTCTTTGATCGTCTGGAACGGCACTTGGTTGCGTGGTTTCATAACCTTCCGGAATGCACAATTCAGGGTGTGCAACTCGCGGCTGCGCACATTGCCGTAGACGTAATCCTCCGACTCCTTCACGGCAATGATCTCGATGGTCAATCGCCCGGCTATCTTTCCATCCTGCTCCTGGCTCGCCACGATCGGATAGCGTTTCATGTGTTCAGCTTGGTATGAGAAGTCGATTTCGACTGTGACATGCGTTGCCTCATTGCTAGCGAGAGGAAAGCCGACGATTGTGCCCTCCGCGCTTCCTGGCAACACTAATACTGACCACCTTGTGTTCTGGCTCTTCAGAACAAAGCCTGCCAGGTTATCAGCCTGATCTGTCATGCTGCGACTCACGCGCACAGCAATCTTGGTATCTGGCGGCAAAAGACTGGCATCGATGTGCAGCGTGTTAATCGATGGATGAGTTGTACCCCACACCAGGAAACTCATCTTGGTCTTGCCCCCCGGAGTGGAAGGCGTAGGATTCACGTTGCGTTGTCCCACATTGTTGTCAAAGCGCACCAGCAGGCTGTGCTCAAGCTGACCCGAATAGATGTCTGGTATGGCGTGATCATCGGGACCTGAGACAATAGCGAGCAGGCATTCATGATCCACAATCTGCGGAGTCCAGATAAACGGTCCGACTCTTACAGATCCGTTGTTGTTGGGCGGTACCGGTACGGTAACCGGCAGCATGCCAAGGAGATTGAAATGGTCGGGCCAGATCATACCAGTACCTGGGTCACAACGATAGGCTTTGACGGACAATCCAGCAGCCGCCTGATAGCCTCGATTGTGTATCCGTACATACATATAGTTTGGTACATTGTTGATCGGTGGTTGATGCCCAGCGTCGGGGTCTTCTCCATAATTGGAATCGTTTGGATCATTGGGGTCTGTAGGCGGCGGGTTGTTGCGGACCCAGATGTCAGGAGACTGCCAATGAGGAAGACCGCTCGGCTGGTCACCCGTGTCGGAAGTGCTGTCACGGATGTATACATCAACCGGAGAGGAGCTCTCGTTGATGAATGACATCGTCTCGCTCAGCAGAGTAGCAAGAGTAATCCGCGCCGCATCGGCGACGTAGAGATAGTTGACTGTGCCAGGAGCGTCGCTACTGTGGTGGTAGTTCGGATTTCCTTCCCCTTCATACAGGCCGATTACAACATAGCCGCACGCTTCGAACGGCATATAGTCGCTGGCGTAGATCGGGCCGAACTTAACAGGAGTGATTGTGTAATCGGCCGCCATCTGGGCCATAAGATTGCCGAAGCTCTGCGAGAGAAGATCATTTTCGGGAGTTTTATTGCCGATATCTCGTTCGACGATGATTGAAGAGTTAGCTAGGGGGTAGCCGACCTCGTCCAGGTTAATTAGGCGATGGATGTTGATATTGCTGGCCTGTAGGTACTGTGCATAGGCCGCTGACCCCCATAGACCCTGCTCTTCACCGGAGAAACCGACGAATTGCACGGTGTCCTCCAATTGGACATCGGCCAGAATACGTGCAACTTCCAGGATAACGGCTATGCCGGTTGCGTTGTCATCGGCTCCCGGCGCCCTGGCCGCGGCATCCTGAGGATTCTCCATAATGCAATCGTAGTGTCCGCAGACGATGATGACCTGCCCAGTATTTCCGACTCCCGGCTTGGTACAAACGACATTGTCCAATTGATAGCCGGCTTTGACGTACGGATGCATAACTACATCGGCATAGCCCAAACTCTTGAACTGGTCTACCAACCACGTAGCGACCTGGGCTATATATGCTGATTTCGTGTGCCTTGTATGAAACGCGCTCAAATCGTTGACCCACTTTTGCAGGTTATTCTGCGAGACTCGCGTGACCAGCGCGGCGATAAATTTATCGGGCAGCGTGCCAGTCCACTTCTTTGCATGCGTTGTCGCCGGGACAAGCGGAACATCCGGTCGCAATCGTTTGTCCGGTGGCGGATAGTATTCGGGGATTTGCTGGGGCATAACATTCTCTCCCACTTAGTCGCTGCTATATTCAGGAAGACAATACCTGCAGCCGTTGTAGCCTCGGGCTAGGGCATCCTTGATGGTCTGGAATGGCATCTGGTTGCGTGGGCTCATAGCTTTCCGGAATACACAATTCAGGGTGTGTAGCTCGCGGCTGCGCACATTGCCGTAGACGTAATCCTCCGACTCCTTCACTGCAGTGATCTCGATGGTCAGTTGCCCGGCCAGAACACCATCCTGCTCCTGACCTGCGATGATCGGATACCGCTTCAGGTGCTCAGCCTGATATGAGAAGTCGATCTCAAGAGAGACGCTCTTCTCTTCGTTGCTGCCCAGAGGGAAGCCTACAACCTTTCCCACCGCGCCGCCCACCAGTTTCATGGTGGACCAGCGTTCGTTCTGATTGATGAGTACCAATCCAAAGATGCTTGCCGCGTGATCGGTGATGCTGCGAGTCACACGCACGGCGATCTTGGTGTCAGGTGGCAGCGCACTGGCGTCCAGACGTAGCGTGTTGATCGAGGGATGAGTGGTTCCCCGCACCAGGAAGCTTGTCTTGGTCTTGCCGCCCGGCGTTGACCCTTTGGGTTCCACGTTGCGCTGCCCCACGTTGTTGTCAAACCGCACCAACTTCCAGTGATCCACCGCCCCCATAGCTTTTACATCATCGGCTATGGTTTGGTCCGCTGAGCCTTTGACAACAGCCAACAGACACTCGTGATCCACTATCTGGGGGGTCCAGAGGAACGGTCCGATCCGCACTGAGCTGCCGTTGGCGAGAACGGTGGTCGTGATGGGCAATGTACCCATGGACTGGAAGTGAGTAGGCCAGAGCATGGCGGTGGCAGGATTGCAATGGAAGGCTTCTACCGAGAAGGTGTTTGCCGCTGCATCCTGCGAGCCCCGGTTATGGACCAGCACATAGAGGTAGTTGGGCACGTTGTTGATGGGCGGCTGATGGCCGTCGTCAGGGTTCTCGCCCGGGTCGGTCGGCGGATTGTTGCGTACCCAGATGTCAGGCGAAGTCCAGTGGATCTGAGGGCTGGCGTGTTCGCCGGTGTCGGTGTCGCTGTCACGGATGTATAGATCAACATTGCCGATGGGAGTGAAATCCGCCCAGAGCCCACGGCGACGGAAGGCGTCCCAGATGACCTTCTTGTAAAGGCCGCCGGTCAAGTTGACATCAGCAGTAATTAAGCCTTTGGCCAGGGTGGCAGGGGGTTCATTATCCTGGACGGTAATCAGCATTTCCAGGTATGTGCGGATGGCGACATCGGCAGCAGCCTTGCGCACATTTGCATTTGGTGAATTTCCGCCGATGTTTAAGAAGATGTCCCACAGCGCTGTAGCATGGACGTTTCCCTTGAAGTAGAAATCATAGCCAGGAAAAGCGCCATCATCAAAGCGTTGTGTTAAGTCTACGCGCCTTGTGGGGCCCCAGTGCGACGTCCCGCTGTAATGTTGATCCCACGGCATCACCTCTTCGCGCTGGAACTGATGGTCATTAAAATGATCTAGCCAGCATGCGGCTAGAAAGTCGTTAAAGCCTTCCTCGTAGCTGCTGTTCGGTGTGTTGCTGGGCAGAAGGTAGTAGTGCAGCGCGTGGCCATACTCATGCACGATCACCCCCGGGTCGGATGCATCGGGCACCCCACCTTCGCCATACGCAATATAGGGTGGGCTGGTATCTACAAATTGAGAGTTATCGGCACTTAAAAAACCTTGTGGATCAACGTCAAGCGGCCCTGTGACAGCGTTGTTATACGCGGTAGCACCCAGGCTGCGGAGATAAGTAACCAGGCGATCGAGGTAGTAGTAGGCCATCACGTTCAGGAAACTGCGCTCCTTTGAACCGTACTTAAAGTCCCCGGTGGTTTCGGGTGGTGCATAAGTGGGGCTTTCCTTTTCCACCATATTGACCCAGGAACCGTTGAGCTTGTATTTGTTGTTCACGGGATTATTCAGGTTCTCCAGATCTACCTCTTCTTGTTCATTATTTAGGGTGCTTTCTTGCGTATTCCAACTCATGTTGTCGTTCTGGGACGACCTAATAGGATCTGGATAAAAGACATTCCCCTTGCGAGTTGCGTAACGACGGCGATCTTTGACGGTGACAAGTTCTCCGTTGGTGGCATCCACTAGCAGTTCCCAGTTGCCATCAGGGTTTTTGGTATCCATCAGCACTTGCCATACCAGGTAGACCTGGCCACCCAATCCGCTACTGAGGCTAAGCATCTCGTTGCGGATCGGTGGCGCTTCGTACGGGAGTTGTACGATCTCTGGCGGAGCATATCGGTAGATGAATAACTCTGGCGTAATTATCTCGACGCCCTCGAATCGTTTACTGAAGCTCTGGCGCATTCTGGCGATGACATCGTCGGCGTTCAGGCGGGCATTTTCCGGCCTCAAAACATCGGGGATCTCATAGTCGATCTTGTTGACGGCCGATGTTACTGCTCCATCTTGCTTGCGCAACCCAATCACCAACTGTGCGCCGTAAACAGGGATCCCGCGGTGTTGCTGCCCATAGCGCATGGACTGGCTGGCACTGCCCTCCTTCATGTCATCCTTACGAAGGCTGATGTTCTCAAGATGGAAAAGACCACGGTTGACTTCCAAGAAGTCATCGCTTTTAGCGACGGGAGCCAAAGAGCGCTTTGCCTCGGGCACCGGAGCAACCAGCTCCGCGCCGAAGAAGCTGCGCACGGCGCCAGTCTTCTCATCATAGGTAGTTCGACTGTCTTTTGTGGGCTGTAGTCTTGACATGGCGATAGTCCCCCTATTTTATGTCTGATCGACTAGCACCTCACTTCGCTTCGCATATCTGTGGCGAATAAGATGCGTCGGTTATCTGCTGTATAAGACACGATAGCATCCCTTAATAGGGCTCATTTGTAATAAATCTTGCGCGTTGAATATACTATTAATATATACTTAACGATAAATTGATTATTTTTTAGTATGATATTTTGAATTAGTCTGAATAAAACGAGCGATTGTCCAGTAGAGAAAGCTTCCCAAAACATCATCCTGGGCCAGGGGCGAGACTGGAGAAATCGTCTACCGTCACACAAACCTAAATGCTCACTACACATAGCATCATTATTATTAATAGTTATATAATATTGGATAAAAGGCAACATTTATAAGGCAATGTTGGTAATATGCCAATATTATAATGGATCACTAAGTAGAATACCAGATTAACAGGGGCAATAGCTTGGAACTGGACGAAGTAGATCGGGCCATTCTTCGCAGTCTTCGGGAGAATGCGCGCATGAGCCTGCAAGAGATGTCAAGAAGATCCGGCATCTCCGATGCGACCATACAATTTCGGCTCAAACGCATGAAGGCCAATGGGGTTATAGAGCGATTCACCATAACAGCTAATCCGACAGCTACGGGCTATGCCGTGACCGCGATTATGCTGGTGCAGACAGACAATGAAAGACAGGATCAGGCCGTCAAGGCTTTAGCGAAGATCCCTGAGATAACTGAGGTCTATGGGATACTGGGTGAGTACGACCTCTTCGTTAAGGTATGGTCTAAAAGCCTCGATGAGCTGAATACCCTCATAAACGATTGCATAAGGTCGATTGAAGGCATTGAAGACCTGCATGAGATCATAGTAGTAGAGCGTGCAAAAGAAGAGACATCTCCGGTTTAGAGGTTGCAGATGCGCACATCCAAGAGCATCACCGAGAAGATCAAAGCTCCGGGTCCTTTATGGGTCAAAGAGGCAGCGGCAAACGGCACGAATAGGGTCAGCTTCTTCAGCGAGTTGCAAGGCAAAAAAATAGTTGACAAAGAAGGAAAAGCTGTAGGAAAGCTCACCAACATGTCCCTAAAGCCTGGTGAGACGCTGCTTGAGATCTCTCGCATTGTCTATACCTCAAATATCCTGGGTGAAAAGGTCATCTTGCCCATGTCCAGCGTCAGCTCTATCAATGGAGATATACGGCTGGATGTGGCCAGGGACGAGATCCCTCCTGGGAAGCTATCCGACAAGGAACTCCTGATAACAGAGACCATTCTGGATAGACAGATCGTGGATATAGACGGCCTGAAGGTTGTGAGAGTAAACGACGTTCTACTGGCCCAGTTAAAGAGGTCGCTCTGCCTGGTGGCAGTGGATGTCGGCTTCAAGGGAATATTGAGAAGGCTGGGGTTTTCCGGCCTCACATCAAGTTTTTTGGACAGGCTTCCCAGTCACATCATACCCTGGTCATATATCGATCCTCTCGATCCCAGTCTTCGCAGCATTCATCTCAAGATCTCAAGAAAGACCATCAATGATCTGCATCCTGCCGATATCGCCGATATTCTCGAAGACCTGAACAATAAAGATAGGCTTTTAATACTCGACTCCCTGGGCGACGAGACTGCCGCCGAGACCATGGAGGAGATGGACCCAGAGGTACAGGCAACCATGGTGAAGCAAATGGATAGCGATGATGTGGCCGACATCCTGGAGAATATGAATCCGGACGATGCTGCGGACCTGCTGGGAATTATGTCGGAAAATAGAGCCACAGAAGTCCTTAACCTCATGAATGAGGAGGTAGCAGAGGAGGTCAAGGAGCTGATGCGCTACAGCGATCGTTCTGCCGGAAGCCTCATGACAACGGAATATATCGCCGTTTCATCCGGCTCCAGCGTATCGGAAATTTTTTCCAGGCTGCGCAGGTCCGGGCAGGAGATCGACATGATCTACTACATCTATGTCCAAAACGACGTGGGACAGCTTTTGGGTGTAATGTCGCTACGCGATCTCATTCTGGCAGATCCTGCCTTGCAGGCTGGAGACGTAATGAAGAAAGATGTCTTGAGCGTACTTCCCACTGCGACCATCGAGGAGGTTACAAACCTTCTCTCCAAGTACGACTTCCTCTGCGTCCCCGTAGTAGATCATGACGGCAAGATCCTGGGAATAGTAACCTTTGACGACGCACTGGACGACATCATCCCCGAGGATCTGAGGAAGCGCATGCCCTGGAATTATCATAAGCTACGTCGGGTTAGAGGGTCTGCCTGATGGATCTCCGCCCATTGCAAAGGATCAATTTAAAGGGCAGAATTCCGAAGATCACCCAACTGGCGATTTTCCTTGGTGTCCTGGGGCCGGGAATAATCACTGCAAATGTGGACAACGATGCCGGAGGCATCACAACTTACAGCATCGCCGGCGCCCATTTCGGATACTCTCTTTTATGGACGCTAATACCCATCACCATAGCCCTATTTGTGGTGCAGGAGATGTGTGCTCGCATGGGCGTGGTGACCGGCAAAGGGCTGGCCGATCTCATTCGGGAATCCTTTGGGGTTAAGCCCACGGTGATACTGCTCTTGGGAATCATCATCGCTAACCTCTGTACCACAACGGCGGAGTTTGCAGGAGTTGCGGCAAGCATGGAGATCTTCGGTGTAAGCAAGTATATCTCGGTGCCCGTAGCCGCCGCCCTGGTCTGGCTGGCCGTTGTCAAGGGCAACCGTGGCTCCCTGGAGAAGATATTTCTTCTTGCCAGTTCAGTTTATATTACTTATATTATATCGGGAATGATGCTCCATCCTGACTGGAAGTTTCTTTTCACTCAGACTGTGACGCCGAGCGTGAGCCTGGAGCCCGGATATCTTTATATGGTGATTGGCATCGTTGGAACGACTATCACGCCATGGATGCAGTTCTACCTGCAATCCACCATTGTCGAGAAAGGAGTGAAATTATCCGAATATAAGTATACGAAATGGGATGTTTATGTCGGATGCATAATAACCGACGTAGTATCATACTTCATAATATTCACCTGCGCTGCTACCATCTTTGTCAACGGAATACATATCGAGACGGCAAAAGACGCAGCTCTGGCGCTCTTTCCCTTGGCGGGTAGCTATTCGGCCTGGCTCTTCGCCTTTGGGCTCCTCAATGCCTCCCTCTTTGCCGCCTCGGTACTGCCGCTATCTACGGCCTATTTCCTATGCGAGGGAATGGGCTGGGATTCGGGCTTAAATAAGAGATTTTGGGATGCACCTCAATTCTACCTGCTCTATACCATGCTTATCGCCTTTGGCGCAATTATCATCCTGTTTCCTGATGCTCCGTTGCTGACGATAATGGTCCTATCCCAGGTGATAAATGGATCTCTGCTGCCATTGGTGCTGGTATTTATGCTAATGCTTGTCAACAACAAGAAGCTGATGGGAGAATATGTCAACGGCAAGCTCTTTAACGTCATTGCCTGGACCACTACAATTATCATGAGCATCCTCACACTGCTGTTGGTAGTGACGGCTTTGATTCCGAGCCTTGCAAAATGAAAAAAAATTGGAGCGTGTATCTTGGAGCAATCCGGTAAAGAGGCCTTAATAACTGATCTTACTGCCACAGATCCGCCTGCGGTCAGCCAAAGCGAGCCGGAGAAGCCCAGGATTACGGTCATAGACTTCGATGAGCAGCACTATCAGGAGACGGAGTTAAAGCAAGTAGATGAGGCCTTTGTATTCCGAGAAAAGCCCACGGTCACCTGGATAAACATAGAGGGTCTACACCAGCCGGATGTCCTGGAGAGACTTGGCTATTGCTATGGAATTCATCCACTGGTACTCGAAGACATACTGACCGATCAGCGTCCCAAGATCGAGGATTACGACGACTATATCTTCATTGTGCTCAAGATGCTTTACTATGATGTTGAACCGGGCGATACCAAGCTCGATATGGATCAGGTCAGCATAATCCTCGGCAAGAATTTTATAATATCCTTTAAGGAGAAGGAAGTAGACATATTCAATCCGCTCCGAGAAAGGCTGCGTACAGCCAAAGGCAAAATAAGGAAGCAAGGTGCGGACTATCTCGCCTACTCCATGATGGATTCGATAGTTGACCATTATTTTGTGATCATGGAGAAACTCGGAGATCGGTTCGAGGATCTGGAGGATGCGGTGGTATCAAATCCAGAGCCCGGCATACTTCCCACCATCTACAATCTGAAACGAGACATGCTGTTCCTACGAAAGTCCGTCTGGCCTTTGCGTGAAGCCATCAGCAATCTGCAGAGAACGGATTCGCCACTGATCTCAGAGCTTACAAAGATATACCTGCGAGATGTCTACGACCACACCATCCAGGTGATCGAGAACATCGAGACCTTCCGCGATATGTCCGCCTCGCTGCTGGAAACCTACCTCTCCAGCCTGAGCAATAAATTAAATGAAGTGATCAAGCTCTTGACCATCATCTCCACCATATTCATCCCCCTCACTTTCCTGGCGGGGCTGTATGGAATGAACTTCAGGTTCATGCCGGAGCTGGAGTCTCCTTTGGGCTACCCGGCCGTTTTGGTATTAATGCTGCTGGTAGTAGTGGTAATGATGGCCTATTTCCGGAAAAAGGAATGGATTTGAGGGTTCCACCATTCATACTGATTCATCATTCTGCCCGCCAGATTCTTTCCAAGCCCAAGATCCAGTCCCTCATGGCCTGCCTGGCCACCTCTTTATCCACAAGCTCTTTCTCCTGATGAGCGATGTACTCGTTTCGGAAGGAGTAGATCCTGTCAACCGTATCCAGCAAATCCGTTTTTGCCGCATCGATAAAGGCAGCCTTTACCGCAGAGAAGATCCCGCCGGGAGGCGTTTTTGGATTTTTGGCATAATCCAGGCACCACTTCAAGAGCCCCATGGGCATGACTCCGTCATTCTCGATAAGAGTCCTCTTCAAGTTGTTCTCCTGCCTCTTGTAAAAGCTCTGGTCACGGGGATGAAGGACGGTGAGATCAGGCTCGAAGAAGCGCTCCCGTTTCTTGACATCTTCTGGAATGGTGGTTTTCAGGGTGGAGATGATGAAGGATTTGGCAGCTTCATCAATGGAGCCCAAGAGGGGTGTGAATACTGCGGCATAGGAGACATCGCTCTTCTTTTCCAGGAACTTGAAGAGAACAATGGCTTCCTGTATGCCTTTCTTGTATTTGGGCGAAAGCCTATTGAGTTCTTTTTCTGAGATAAACTCGTCCGTGGTAAGCTGTTCCAAATTGCCCTTTTCCAGGCTCAGTGGGGCCTCGATCTTCTCTTGAATCAGGCTCTGCTTGGTGGGCTCGCAGAGGGATTCGAGCGTACCCAGACGGGTGTCATCGATCTTGGCAAAGACCTCCTGGGGAACGTAAAGATATCTCCACTCCAGGCTGCTGTGCGAGGCGGCACGACACCAGGCATCTGCCGCCCGGATCTTGAGAGGCACATCGATGTCAACGCGGCCTTTGGTCTCCAGCATGACGTATTTTCCGCTGTCCAGAAGCATCAAGAAATCCGGGGTGTAGTGAGCCAGCCGGCCTGCATGAGTCTGGTAGTCGATCCGGACGGCCTCGGGGCCGGCATTCTTGTCGAAAGCGACGACATCCGGGGCGCGGTCCAGGAACTGAGCCATCTCCTTCTCGAAGGCATTGGTGCACGCCACCAGGTTGAAGGCCGTCTTGGCGGCCTCGATGGCCGGGTGGCGCTCGGAATGGTTGGCCTGGTAGGGTTTCCAGGAAACTATGGACTTGCTCTGGCCGAGGGCTCTTTGCTCCAGTTTGATGGTGCTCTTGCTGAGAATGAGAGGCACGAAGACGGCCCGGATGTGCTCTCGCACGTCTCTGTCTCCCAGCCGGTTGATGAGCTGCTGATCAAAGAGGGAGAGCCTCTGCCCAAAGAGCATCTCGGTGAGGAAGATCTCCAGCAGGGGAGCCAGAGAGGAGTGCATGCCGTGAAGCGCTGTGATATGCTCCAGCTCGTCCCGGAAGAAAGAGATGGCACCGATGCCGCTCTCCAGGAGAGGCAGCTTGATGGTCATCTCCTCCACGATCTCATTGGTGAGAAGGTGGCGTCCTTCATAGTGGATTTCATCCTGGGATTGCTCTTTTAGCGCCAGTGGTTTCAGACTGGAGAACTGCTTTTTCACGTCCTCAACGGTCAGCCCATCCAGTTTCGGTATGCGGGTGTAGGCGGGAGAGACGGTGGGAAGGAGCAGATCCAGCTTATTGAGATCTTTGTGCTCGCCATCGGGAAAGATGCTGACCGTTATCTTGGGGATCTCGTCCACGCTGGCCACCGTTGGGTAGACGCCCTCTTCGCCCAGTTGCTTCTCGTAAAGCGATATGAAGACGGGATGCTCGATTACCGTCAGGATCTCAGAGGGGCCGCCGGGAAAGGTCATGCGGCGCAGGCCGCGGCCTAATGTTTGCTCGGGAAGAATGTTGGCTTTGGCGGTAAAGGGCCGGAGGGGAACGATTGTTGTAACATTTTTCACATCCCAGCCCTCCCGGAGCATGAGCACGGAGACGATGCAGCGATAGGGGCTGGTGCCCAGGTCCAGCTCGCGGGAGAGGCGTCTCAGCTCTCGCAGGTCCTCGTCGCTGATCTCCTTCTCGCTGGGCTCGAAGACCGGGATGCCGTCCTTCTTGGGGCCGATCCATTTGATCTTTCCTTTGAGGCGGGTATGCAGGTTGATGGTCCGGTTGTTAAGCTCTGGATAGAGAGGGCTGGTGTTCAATTCCCTGGCTATCTGGTCGGCGGCCTGGGTGTCCTCGGTCATGATGAAGAGCAGCGCTTTCTTGCCGCTCCTCTCCCATTCCGCTTTGGAGAGGCTCCAGCGTTTGTAGCCGATCATGAGGTGCTGCTGGAACCTGGAGGCTGCATCGCCGCTGGGGTGCTCCACCAGGCCGTCGCCTCTGCCGATGACCGGGATCGTGACGATGCCCGCATCCACAGCCTCGCCCTGGGGCGTGTCGCAGATGACATGCTGGAAGATGTGGCCGTGATTGTCTTTGGGCGTTGCCGAACAGTCGAGCTGAGCGGTGATG
>JAPKYC010000165.1 GCA_026394505.1 Methanothrix sp. | reverse complement strand
CGTGGAGCACGAAGTACTTTTCCTGCTCTATCAGCCCCAGGATCTGGGGCAGATTGAACCGCGAGAGCGGCGGCAGACAGTAGTGTTTGCTGCTGTTGACAGGCCCGGCCGTGTTGAAGAAGCGCATGGATTTAGATAATTAGCATTCCCGCTATTTTAATGATTACTACGGGGGAGGCGGAAGAGAACGCTTCCATCAACGGCTGGGTCGAGAGAGCCAAAATTTGATATGAACTCTTTTCCATTCCAGCACGCCGGAAGAGCCGGACAGCAGGCAGCTCGGTCACGCCACCCGCCACAGGCGGATTGTGCCGTCATAGCTTCCTGATGCCAGTGTCCGACCGTCCGGGCTGAATGCGATGCTCGATACCATATTCGAGTGGCCTGACAGGGTTACGACCTCCATCCGGCTCGATACGTCCCAGAGTTTGACTGTGTTGTCCGCGCTACCGGATGCCAGGGTCTGGCCGTCCGGACTAAAGGCAACGCCTTCGATATCGTCGGAGTGGCCTGACAGGATCGCAACCTCGGTCATGCTCGAAATGTCCCATAACTTCACAGTGTCATCCTCGCTCCCTGATGCCAGGGTGCGGCCGTCGGGGCTGAATGCCACACTCGACACACTAGAGTTGCTGGTCAAATTGGCGACTCCAGTCCTGCTCTCTATGTCCCACAACTTCACAGTGCCGCTATCGGCACTTGCTGTCGCCAGGATCTGGCCATCCGGGCTGAAGGCCACACTATCTACGTGCCAAGGGTGTCCTGCCAGAGTCGCGACAAAGGTCCGGCCCTTCACGTCCCATAGCTTCACAGTGTCGTCCGAAGACGTTGATCCAAGTGACAGCCCTGATGCTAGGGTTCGGCCGTCGGGGCTGAAGGCGACACTTCTTACGCCGCCAGAGTAGTCTCCAAGAAATCCAACCTCCTTCTGGCTCGCCACGTCCCAGAGTATCACAGTGTCATCCTCGCTCCATGATGCCAGGGTCTGACTATCCGGGCTGAAGGTAACGCTCTTCACTTCCTCTGAATGGCCTTCTAAAGTCGCAATCTTTGTCATACCCAAAACGTCCCATAGATTAACAGTATGATCCTCACTCCCTGATGCCAGAGTCCGGCCGTCGGGGCTGAAGGCCACGCTCGTCACGTAGTCAGAGTGACCTTCCAAAGTCGCAACCTCAGTTCGGTTCACTACGTTCCACAGCTTCAATGTGCTGTCATAGCTCCCTGTGACCAGGGTCTGGCCGTCGGAACTGAAGGCAACACTCGATACCGGTGAATTGGGCAAATCCAAAGTGGCAACCTCAGTCAGGCTCGCCACGTCCCACAGCTTAACAGTGCTGTCGCTGCTCCCTGATGCCAGAGTCCGGCCGTCGGGACTGAAGGCAACACTCGACACTCTATCTGAGTGGCCGGTCAAATTGGCAACCTCTGTCCGGCTCTCCACGTTCCACAACTTCACAGTGCCGCTATAGCTCCCTGAGGTCGCTAGGGTCTGGCCGTCTGGGCTGAAGGCCATACTATTCACACGAGGATCGGCCAGAGATCCAATCCTTGTACGGTTTGCCACGTCCCACAGCGTCACCATCTCTTCGGTGTCAGCTTGGTAGGGATAGCCAATCTCGCTCCCTGATGCCAGGATCCGGCCATTAGGACTGAATACCACGCTATTCACAGGAACTGGGATAGTCTCATGAGCATAGGAACAGTAAGATCTATGATCGACGACATAAAAAATCGGCCTATTCCATCCCGCCATATTGTAGGTATCCAGAGTGGCAACTTCAGTCCTGCTTGCTACGTCCCATAGTCTCACAATGCCACCGGAACAGCCCGTGGCTAGAGTGCGGCCATCAGGGCTGAATGCCACACTATTCACGCTGCTGGAGCCTTCCAAAATCGCAGCCTTCAGATGGCTCGATGCGTCCCACAGCATCACACTGCCGTTCTTGCAGCCCGCTGCAATGGTGCGCCCATCCGGGCTGAATGCCACGCTGTACTTTGGATTATATAGATTTCCCAAAACCGCTATCATCTCCCCGGGCTTCACATACCCCTCAGGCAACTTAAGCGGCGTCTTTCCATACCGATCTCTCATGCAAAGGACTATGTGCTTGTCACCCTGGAAGAACGGCCCGCCTGGATGAGCATTCCCCATTTCATCTGTGCCCCAATCAAGGTTCAGCCAAACGTCTTTTGTATCAGTATCGATATGAGTATAGATCTTCTCGGTGCGAAACTCTTGCCTGAGATATTCGGTGATGTCTTCGACTTGATTGCCCTTGGCATCAAGACCGCCCAAAAAAACCTCGGTGTATGCGTGCCCTCCTGTGCTGTTATTATGAGCGAGAATAATTCGCGTGGAGCCGCCGATGGACTCAACAAGCGCCGACATGAGAATGGCAAAATCATCGCAGTCGCCTATGCCCGCACATCCGATCTCCTTTCCAGCGCCCAGGGATTCGCTGGCATTGTTGAAGCAGTCCACACCGCGCGGGTCTCTAACATAACTCCAGCCCTTCATCGCACCGTCTCCGCTCTTAAGATAGCTGTAAATGGCGCTGACCTGTTCTATGGTGTAATCTCCGGGATGCTTGCCTGCAAGCAAAAGCGCCTCATGGCGAACGGTAGGATTGTCCGGCTCGATTCTGGAGTTGAGGACGATCTTCAGCTCCCCCACATTCTTGTCTACCTTGCCGTCCGGAGCGCCGCTGCCACCGGTAATGGGAAACTCAAGGACCTCGCTATCGGACGGAGCAGATATCAACGGCACTCCAGCGAGGTCGGAGGACGCCGAGGATGCCTGCTCAATTTGATCTGAGGAATAGCCTGCTACACCAGATGCACTCTCGTCAAAGACGAAAGGCACGTCTGCCGCCAGACCTGTCCCGATCAGGATAAGGATAATGATGCACAGCCAAAGAGATCTATGGAACATGATGACCTGGAAAGCCAAAGGTCTTGACTACTATATCTATTTTGCATTGAAGATTCAGAAAAAAAAGGCCTTTTGCCTCCTCTGCTGAAAATAGGCAGAAGAGGCCCAAGCTATCGTCTTTTTAACGGACGTTGGACCTGCCTTTGCTGGCCATCATGAAAGCAAAGTCGGCATTAGTACCGGTCTTCTTGCCGTCCGGAAGGCGGCCGTAGGTAAAGTCGCTTTGCGAGTTGTCGCCCCTTTGGGATGTCTTGTCTACCTCCACTCCGGAGGCGTCATAGAGAAAGACGGTCCCGTTGCCGGTCGTGACCCAGTTCTTCTGGCCGTCAAATGCCAGAAATCCCTTGGGCTCGATGCTGCCCTTAAGGGAAATGGGCCCCTCCCAGGGTTTATCTACGATATTGATCCTCCAGCCGGTCAGATCCACGGCTACATCCCCGGTATTGTAAAGCTCTACCCATACGGTGCTGTTGTCGGGCGGGCTGAGCTCAAACTCATTGATGACCACGTCGCACATGCCAAGGCCGCAGATGGCCAGAAGGCCGCTGAAGGCTAAGAGCGCCTTGATGCCGATCCCTGATTTAATCTTCATTTTCTTTTCACTCCCTTCATATTAGCGTATATTTGATTCTCCCCGGGTGGCAGAGCCCAGGCCCCAGTCTCCATCGGTATTTGTATCGTGACCATCCGGATGCCTGCCGTAGGTAAAGTCGTTGTTCATGGTGTCCTGTCGGTTGGCCGTTTTGTCCACTACCTCTCCGGATGCACTGTAAAGTGTGGCATATCCGCCATCATCATGATTCCAGGATGACTGGCCGTTGAAGACATAAAAGCCCCTGGCCGGCAGTATAGTTCCCGCGGGCACAGCAGGGAACTTTCCTACCCAACTACCGTCAGTGACCTCGGCCGCCCATCCGCTGATGTCCACGCTCCCATTATCGGGGTTGTAAATCTCAATCCAATCCGCCCCGCCTTCCGGGGGATTTAGTTCTATCTCGTTTATGACAACCGATGCCACAGCGCTCATGGATAAAACCACCATAGCCAACGCAAAATATAATGCCTTTGATGTAAATCTCACTGCTGTTTCCTCCACTCATGCATTATTGAACAATATCGGTGACATATATTTCAAGTATATTACCATATCGGAGCTTCCATATTGGGGCTGCTTCAGCCGGATAGAAAAGGGGAGCTTCAGGAAACGACCGGATTTCCCGGAAAACCGACTGGAAAACGGCTAAATAGTTTGAGAGTTATAAACGCAAACAAATATTTAGAGTTTGTAAGGGAGACAAAACAAATTAGCAATGAGGTGGATTGGATGAAATTTAAGAAATTGGAGAATAGATCGGTGCCTCTTGGAAAGATGCTGCTTTTTTGCTGCATCACGCTTGGCCTGATGACTGCGCTTTCTGCTGCTGCCGCCCCGGAAAAAGATGTTTGCACAGGTGCGGAGATGGGCAGCTATGCCAAACTGGTCTTCTGTCTTCCCCCGCAGGTAGTTGTGGAGCCGGAAACCATGGCAGAAGCAAATTATACCGGCGGAAAAGCGGTTGCAGCATCAATGCTGCTGGACGGGAACAGAGTCGGTCTGCATCTTCTCTATCCCTGCATAGCACCCCAAAAAGAACTGAAACCCGCAGAGCTGAAGCCTTTTCTGGAAGCTTACAATTCTGTCCTGGCCCAGTCTAAGTACAATGATTCGGTGACAGGACCTGTTCTTTGGGGGCAGGTGGGAAATCAGATCTTCGTCGCCTACCAGCCTAACAATCTGACCATCGCCCTGGTAATGATGGATATGAACATGAGCGAGAAGATGATGACGGCCTTCCTGGGCAATTTGAGCATTACCCTAAATGAAGGCACCACACCCCTCACGCCAGGCTATTGTCCCGAAACTACCGTCGCTCCTGCAACGGCCACTGCCCAGAATAATGCCACACCCAGCCTGGTTACAGATAATGAGGTTACTCCTGCCGAGACCAGGAAGGAGAATCTTGCCACCGGCAAAGAGAAGATGGCTTCAGATATGGCGGCTGCCAGGGCAAAACTTGAGGCAGCAAGGGAGAAGATGAGAAGATCCTAGTGAGAAAAACCTGCCAGAGAAAAAAACTGCATTTTCATGCAGCTGGCCGGGTCTGCCAATTTCATCTGAGCCACCCCGGCCGGAGGTTTTTATTGTAAAACTAAAAATATATTTTGCTAAAAGGGGCGAAAAGCTATATTTTTTGCGTGTCTTTTTCTTGCGGAGAGGCGAAGGTTCATATGCCAAGCATAGCAACCAAACGACAATGAATCGCACAGTATCTAATTACACCGCATTTAATTCATCAGAGCTTAACTCATCGGAATCTGCCTCATCAGACCTCAATTTATCAGAATTCGCATTTACAGATCAAGATGTCGCAGACTACTATTATAATTATTCGCAGATCACCAATGAGCCGGAAGTTATCAGCCTGGCATTCCCCGCTTCTGATTTTAACGGAGACAATGCCACAGACCTTCTGGTCATGAACATCAGCAGTGAAGCCGACACAGGAGACTTTAATTCCGAGGTATCGGCTCTAAGCGGTGCGGACGGCAGCACATTATGGCAAAAGGAGTATCCTGGATCCCTGGTCTTTGCCACAACCGCGGGAGACCTCAATGGCGACGGCCAAACGGATGTCATGATAGATGAAATCCTGGCAGCAGCGAGCTTCATCCCTTACAGCAGCGTTTCCGCCCTTGACGGCAGCAATGGCACCGCAATCTGGAGCCGCCCCCAGTTGCTGGCCATGACCATTGCCTATCCCGTCCAAGATATTAGCGGAGACAACGCCACACAGTTTCTGGTGCACGTATTCGGCCTGGACAGCATGAATAATAGCATATTCACCAGCATTGCCCGGGTAAGCGGTGCCGATGGCACAAAGCTGGATGAGAGGATCTTTTCCGGTGCCCTGGCCATCGAATATCCGGCCGGCAACCTCACAAATGACCTTGTGCAAGACAGCATTGCCGCGATTTATCAATTGAACGGATCGATGACGAGCGAGGGCGAAGATGCCCCTATGAACATCACGGCCACCATATTTGAGGCCAGAGACGGCCAGGAGCACAAAATCCTCTGGAACCTGAGCTTTGCCGGCCCGGCCCTGGCTGTACCGATAATAGATCTGACCGGCGACGGGCGGGACGAACTGGTTGTCTATCTCATGAGATTTGCCGAAAATGATTCAATAAGCTGCGATATCGCCGTTCTTCAGGGCTCTGATGGAAAGTTGCTCTGGCAGCAATCCTTTGCTGGCCTGGCTCTCGTCGTGGCCGGCCCGGACCTGACTGGAGAAGGACAGCGAGACCTGATGGTCTACAAGCTGGGAGAATCTGAGAGCGCCGAAATGCTGGCGGTTAAGGGAGACGATGGAAGGCTGCTGTGGAGAAAGGAGGGGATGATATTCATTCCCCCCTGATTCGCATCCCAAAACCTTTTAACCAGGATCTTCATAGTAAGCTGGTTATCAAAAAGCTCAAACATTGACAGGAGGTGTATTTGATGCCATTCGAGAGCATAAGCGAGCTGCCCAAAAGCGTGCGAAATTTGCCCAGCCGCGCCAAGGCCCTTTACATGAAGGCTTATAACGGCTGTTGGGAGGATTTGGAGAGTACTGAGGATGCAGCGCGCGAGAAGGCATCCCACGAAGCAGCCTGGTCGGCCGTGAAAGAGCAGTACGAGAAGGACGACGGGACGGGTGAGTGGGTAAAAAGCGAAGAGGTCGCAGGAAGACGCTCGCGCCATGTCATAAGGCACCGCAAGAGCAGGCCCAGTGGGGCTGCCTCGCAGGCAAAGGCA
>JAPKYC010000026.1 GCA_026394505.1 Methanothrix sp. | reverse complement strand
ACCGTTCGTAGAACTGCCGGACAAACCCGTTGTAGTAACGGACGCGACGATTGATGCCGCAGTCAGCAAGTACCCGGTCTTCATCCTGGACTGCTGGGCGGAATGGTGCGGTCCCTGCCGCATGATCGGGCCGATTATCGAGCAGCTCGCGGTGGAGATGAAGGGAAAGGCCGTCTTTGGCAAGCTGAACGTCGATGAGAATATGCAAACCTCCAACAAGTACAGGATCTCGGCGATTCCCACTCTGATGATCTTCAAGAACGGCAAGCTCATCGATAAACTGGTGGGCGCTTACCCCAAGCCCGCATTAGCCGCAAAAATTCAAAAGTTCCTCTGAAGGCCTGGCAAGTAGCCTTCAGAGATTTTTTTATGTCTTCTCTTCAGGGTATGCCATTGACCGCCTTGATCTTGGGATAGCCGGAGATGCTGTAAACCGGTTTGGACGCGAGAGCCTCAGGCACCGCGTAAATGGGCTTGGTTCTTGAGTATTGACTTATATTGTAAATGGGCTTATAGATGTCGGTGTTGTAGGTGATTTGGGATACATTTCCCATGCGCTGGCTGATATCGAATGCAGGACTTGGAGAAGTGCTGGACGCAATATTATAGGTGGATTTGTTTCCGTACACATCCAGGTTGTTAAGGGGTTTGCTCTTCTCGAAGCCAGCCCGAAGAACCTTGGTATGAGATGCGGCAAAACCAGCCCCTATTTGGGTGATGTTCCCCGTAGCGTTTTGGGTCTCGTTTAGAGTGATGTTCGTGGCGGCGTTCTGGCTGTCTTCTGCAATTGTAGCCGGCATCAAAAGGGCCAGCAGCGCCAGAGTGCAGATAAGGCTCGCAAGATTTTTTTGCATAATGATCATCTCCTTCTCCTGAGAAGAACAATCGTGATCATGGCTAATGCTGCAGCTCCTGCCGGGAAGCAAGATTTTTTTGCCACATCTGTGGCGTTGCTCCTGACCAGAGGCTTGGCCTCAATCACATTCTCCTCCAAATCCATAACGGCGCCGCCCTGGCCGAGCAAAACGGTGCGCAGCAAATAGATGCCCGGGTCAAGCGTCTTGTTCCAGGTGATCTCCACCGTCTCATCGTCTCCGGCAAGAAGCACAGGCGTCCTCTTCTCTGTGGTATTGAGAGCGGAACCGTTTTTAGATAGAATAAACCGCAAAGATCCCTCAAAGGGAACGCGAGAGTTGCCCATGACGGTAGCGCTGGCACCGGTCTCATCCTGATAGGTCTCGGTGATCATGGCATCATCGACCGCCCAAAAGGAATTCATGAAGGACCTTGATTGGTTGTGATTAAGTTCCACAATCTTCACCCTGCCCGCATACTCGCGTCCGTTTTCCAGGATCTGCTTCCAGGCATAGTCCTTGATAATCGGCATGGCATTGCTTCCCGCGATGGGTATCACCTGCTCTCTGGTGACATATACGGCCCTGTTCCCGTCGATGAGCATGTAGTAAATATCCACAACTGTAGGATCGCCGGCACTGAAAGCAAGATGCATGCCGCGAGAGTCGGCACGAAAATCGCGCACGTCAAACCTTATGGGCTCCACTCCCCCGTAAAAGAAGTTATAGCATTTCCTGGAGACGGCAATCCCATTTTTCTGTAAGACGGCGCAGACATCATAGCTGCCTTTCTCGGCATTTAAGGCCGGCCAGCGAATGACAAAGGTCCCCGCACCGTCCGCCGTCAGGTTCCTGGTCATGAGCAGCCTCCCCTCATCGATCAAATCCAGCCGCAAAGCCATGCCGGCCACGTCTCCTTCCAGTGTAACATCAGCCGAGTCTATGCTGGAGTAGAGATCCGCTATCTCCTGGGACTGGGCGGTGCCCGCCATAGCCATCAGGACTGCCAGGGCCACCAGGACCACTAAATGCCAAACTGCGCTTATTCTCATAGGTACCTTACCTACCTGTAATTGCCGGGTATTCTTTCCTATCTGAACAGTTTTAAAACTAAATAGTCAGCCAATGAGTGAATGGCGCGATCAATTCTATGAGCAGGGATGTCAGTACCAACCAGGTAAGAATGGCCACGGTCGTCCTGGTGTACCTTTCCGCCTCCTGGGGCCGGACAATCCTCTCAAAGCCGGACTGCACCAGATCCCTGAAGATGTGCCCACCATCCAATGGCACCGCGGGAAGGCAGTTGAACAGGCCGGCATAAAGGTTGATCCAGCCGATCCAGAGCAGAAGGTTGGCGATCCAGAAGAACTTGCTTCCCAGGGGCTCTGCCCATCCGCTGGGCTCAAAGACGGCGGTCAGCCAGCCGCTAAAACCGGGAAAGCCCTTCTGAGTGAATCCAGGAATGCCGGCAAACGGCAGGCTTAACATGTAGGTGAAACCCTGCATTCCGCCGCCGGGTATGGCCTTGAGAACCTGCAAAAATTGTCTGGCAGGAGCCTCCTGAAAGATCGCACCTCCTGATAAAACCGCATTCCCGGAGATGCCGATGCCTATAAATCCTCCGCTATCCGGAGAATCTGCCCCTTTCTCCGTAAGATTGACCTGGTAGGTATTGCCCTGACCGGTGGTTATGGCGATGATTTGGCCGGGGCGAGTGGTGTTCATCTGCTTTCTGAAGCCCTCCAGGTTTACAATCTCCATTCCGTCGATCCTGGTGATCAGGCTCCTGGCAGGAAGTCCGGCCGCTTCGGCGGGCGAGCCCTTGAAGATGGAGGACACCATGATGCCTCGCGCCGGCGGGCCAAAGAGCGACAGGATCTGTTCTCTGTCGTCATAAAGCACCCGCATGCTCGCCGTAGAACTGCCCAGATCGCTGTAGAACTGCTCTAGACTGCTGTCTCTGTTTCCATTTACATCCAATAGCACCATGCCGCTTTTAAGACCTGCTGCCTGGGCGGCAGAGCCATCCTGAACATCGACTACTATTAGCCTGTCCAGCGGAGATATGGACCCTATGACCGGTCCGAAGAAGAGGGCCATAGCCACTGCCGCCACAATGAAATTAGAGATGACGCCCGCAGATAGAATCCTGATTCTTGCTCTCTTGCTCACCAATGCCGGCATATCTTTGCTGCCGAAGAGCTCCTCTTCATCCGGCTCCACGAAAGCTGCTATTGGGGCAAATAAAACGGTGACAATTCCCATGGACTTGACGCGCACGCCCTCTACGCGACTCAGTACGCCGTGAGCGAACTCGTGCACTACCATGGTCACAAAGAGAGCAATCCAGCCCCATACGAAGGGGATGTACTCGTTTAAGCCGGGAATGAGAAGGATGTTTCTCGGAGCGTTATAGCTGCTGGGCAGAGGAGGCTCCCGAATCATATAATAGGTCATGGCAAGAACCAGAATCAAGAAATAGGTCATGCTCAATATGACCAGAGGTATGCCGGCCGAGGCCACGATCCTCCAAAATCTCTTGGGACGGGCCAGCCTGTCCAGCAGATTCAGGCCCCGGGTGGTACGAAAGAACATGGCCAAAGGAATGCCAAGCACACTTCCGACAGAGATTCCCCGGTTGCGCCAGATCTCGCTATCTTTCAAAGGCAAAAGAAGAATGTAATACAGGCCATACAGTGCTGCGGCTATGAGAAGCCAAACAACGTAGTCAAGCTGTAACTGCAAGTCCAAAACGATTTCCTCAGAGTAAGCCCTGCTCCCTCAGCTCTTCCTTGGCCAGCTCCTGATGTTTCTTCTCCAAAAAGCTGTAGACATTTCCATGCGGAGCACCATCGAGCAGCATCTCTATGGCGGTGCGTGCAACTCGCATTTGCTCCGGATAGCCTAAGATGGCTACCGTCTTGCCATACACTGATACCTTTGCCCCGGAGAGCCTCTCCATTATCTCGCGCGACCGTCCGTCCTTGCCGATGATGCGGCCCTTGATGCGTTCCATATCGCTCTTGGTGCCTGCCATCTTGGACAGGTCCAGCACATCGAGCATCAACATCTCGTCATCAAGAATGGACAACGCCCTCTCCGGTGAGAAGCCTCTGCCGATGGCTTTTACCAGGTCTAAAACTCTCAGGCCCTGCAATGGGTCTTCCGCCGATGCAATGGAGACCGCGCCGGTCTCGCTGTCTATCTCAAGAGTGGTCTTGGTCTTCTCTTCGATAAAGCGCTTCATGGACCCGCCCGGTCCCACCAGCACACCTACGCGCTCTTCTGGAATCTTGATATCCAATTCAATCAGCCTTCTTTTCTGTTTATCTCTTCATTGTCTTTGCGAAGCCTCTCCCAGATCTCCTCAGGCGAGCCCACGTTATATTTTTTCTTAAAGTAATGGGCTACGTTGGCTATATCGCGCTCCAGAAACCTTCTGGCCATGGGATGGTCCAG
>JAPKYC010000200.1 GCA_026394505.1 Methanothrix sp. | reverse complement strand
ATCGATCTCCTCTTTGAGTTTAGCAAGGTTTATCATCTTGACTTCGGAGAGAGAGGACGAGTTATGGAAGTTCCTAAAAAAATAAGAGATATAGAAGCAAAGCTTGGAATGAGTATATTCCCTACACAAGGAAGTTAAGGTTAAATATGCAAAAGCCCTATAGAAAGATCGGAGGTGAAGGCAAGATGTGTACTGTTGGAGGCGGGCCGGACATAGGGAATATCGAAACTTTGGTCGCCAAAGATTATGAATGTCTGGACTGCAAGAATCAGTTTAAGGGAATGGGCAGAAGGCCCATGTGTCCTACCTGCAAATCCAGGAACGTCAAGGCAGTCTAAGGGCCATGCATATACTCTTTAAGGAGGACGAGATAGCTTATCTCGTGGGCCGCAGGGGCACTTTAGCTATAGCCAAGACGAATGGAAACTTTTTTTATCTGGAGACGGAGTCTGAGGAGATTGTGCTCTTCACACAGCCGGAGGATCTGATAGTGGCCTCTTCCTCCTGCGTTGGCGAGAAGGTTATGCGCGGGCTATGTTGCACCATTTTTCAGCTTCGGGAACTGGGCGCACCGCTGATAGTGCTCCCCAAAGGCCATCCGGCATCGCCCCGCTTGAAGACGGTGGTGTCTATCGGCCCGCGCACTCGCTTGAGCTGCAAGATCCAGCCGGGTACGCATCCTGAGCAGGATGTGCTCTGCGGATCAGAGGAGTTTCACGAGATGGAAGTGCTGGCCGAGCCTGGGGGCGCAAAGATATTGGGCATAGCTTCAAAAGAAAGCGAGATAATTGTGCAGAAGCTGTAAGAGTTGATTTTTATGGCGGAGATCAAAGAAGACAGCCTGGTCAGGTACAAGGGCACGGGCACCATAGGGACGGTCAAGGTGCTGAAGGTGGAAGACAACGGAGAAACGTGGGCCTATTTAGACAGCACCGGCCTTTACTACCGCCTGGATACCCTGGAGCTCATCGAGAAGCCTCCAGAGAGAAAAGAACTGGAAGGCATGACCATTGAGCAGATCCAGGAGAGGTTCAAGCAGACGCAAGAGATGATGGATGCGGCCAAGATGCAGGATGAGAACCTGGAGACGGGCGGGTAAAGATTAGAAGATGCGGGATGACAGCCAGGGGTTTATCGCCAGGATCGGCGTAGTGGTGCACGGCCCAAAGATCATAGACAGCGGCTTTGCTCTGCGGCTGATCAATTACCTGAAAAAGCTGGGCAGCGTGACCGCCGTTTTGGGTGGGACCATGGGCCGGGTGGCCGTGATCGATGCCGGCCTGGAGGATGCTATCACTATCAGTCCCAGGAGGAGGCCAAGCCACTCCATTCAGGATCTGGAGGCAACATCGGATCTCATTTTTCTCCTCAACCAGGCCAAAACCCAGCAGAGCGGCCTCGTCTTCGGGGCCATGGTGGCGGAGGCCGCCGGGATGGGAAAGCCGCTCATTCAAATCGACTGCGGCGGAGGATTCGTAGCCAGTCTTCGGGGAGAGGAAGACGAGCTGGCCCTGCAGGTCGCCTCGGACCTGGGCCTCGATAGCCTGTTGCCTCCGCCGCTGTCGAGCGTCTCTTTTGGGAAAAACACCACTAAGCGCTCTCTCTCAGGAGTTTGTCCAGGCGAGCTTATCTCAATTAACGGAACTGTGGTCGGCAGGGCAACAGAGAGCCGGGTCGAGATGGAAGCCAAAGACGGCAGGATCGTGGCCATGAAGGGCGTAAAGCCCAAGCAGCACGGCCTGGAGAAGCTCTCCTGTGTCGATCTGGAGAATGCCATCATTCGCAGCGGCTCCATCCGGAAAAGCGTTGTCAGGCCGAGATTTAAGGCGGGCGGAAGAGACGGCAAGGGCGAATGGGCCGTTCTCATCGATCACTGTGCGGAAGATGCCTTTGAGGCGGCGCTGGGGGCCAGTGTGGCCGTTACGGTGGGAGACGATACCACACTCATTGCCGGAGATATCCTGGCCCGGCTGGGCATTCCCGTAATCGGCATAGTGGACGGAGATCTGGATCGGCTGGCCGGTAGCACTGTGATGCTACCAGGCAGTATGGTCTTTAGGGTCATGCCGGGCTACGACGATTTAGTGGGCAGGCGAGTTATGGACGAGATATTTCAAGGAGAGAGACGGATCTGCATCAGCGCTGGCGATCTGGCGGAGAAGGTGAAAAAGCTGGCCGGCGAGCACCTGGTCGTGATTGAACAAATCAAATCCGATTTCCCTTAATGGCCCGAAGCTGATGGAAAAAGACGACTGCTGTGGCGGTATCGCCCAGGCCTACGGTAAACTTGGGCTTTTTTGCCAGAAGAGACGGCATCAAGGATATGATCTCATCGCCTGTCTGAAGGAATGTGCCCCTGCCCGCGGCCGTGGCCCCTTTGCGGCAAAACTCCTCTTTGGCCTCAAGGCCTACGGGATTGACCTCCTCGGGTGGCTGGCCAGTGGCAGAACCCGTGGCTGCCAGAGCCGCTGCGGCATCCGCACCGCTTTTCAAGGCAAAAAGCTCTTCAAAGGCCGTGATCTTTCCTTTCAACATGACGCTCAGGATGTAGTCCCTGGTGTGAACCGCCACTCTGAAAATCCCCAGGCGTTCACGCAGCCGCTCCGCTGTCTGCATGGTCTCCTTCCACCGGGCTGGCAATGATCCAGGCGATAATCCTTCTGCTGTCGCCAGCTCATCCTCATTCAGTCCCAGGCTGTCCACGGGGATTTTTGCAAGAAGCCGGAGAAGAGACTGCATGATCTGGGGACTCTGGAAGGAACCCATCTCGGCATGGATGAAGATCTGCGAGTTTTTATCTTTCCATGATTTGATCTGCGCGATCTTTTCCGGTAAGATCTCCCGGTACTCTTTAAAAGGTGCCAGGTGAAAGCCGGAGAGCAGAGCGCCATCAAAATCCCTTATATTTTCCAGGCAATAGGAATCGAAATGCCTGCTGGAGACAAGCCTCGTATTCACCGGGTCGTATGTGGCAATAAAACGATTATCACTGGGCGCGGTCATTCTGCTCTGCCCAGTGTGAATCGCGTCTCCCTTTTTGAATTGAAAGACGAAATGCTCCATCTCTTGCTCTCCTGCCGCCCGGTCGGGCTCTCTGAACCCGGAAACCGGCACGCGCACTCCGGCATGTAGCATGCCGGCCAGTCTCGGCCCCAGAGCAGGAGCATTGAGAACCGGCCGGGCCCCGAGAGCTGCCAGGACATTGGCCATGATGCCGGCATTTCCGCCCAGGCGAAATTGCCAGGAGAAGGACTCTTCGATCCGGCGGGCGGCAGCCTGGCTCTGGATTAGGATCTCTGCACCCGATCCCTGCTGCATGCAGAATAACAGAGAGGAGAGAAGATCCTCGCGGCTGCCTATCGACTCTTTCAGCTCTATTTTCATATTGGATATGATCAGGCCTGATATCTCCTCACCCTGTACATTGTAAACGGCATCGATGTTCACAGGATAGGCGCAAATGATATTCATAATAGTCCCACTGCCAAGCCCGAAGCTTTGTTCATTGTATCCTTCTTTTGCAGGAACGGACCGTAAAATTTATATTCGACTTGTGTCGTACTACGTTGAATGCCGTAAGATGAACGGCAAAAGCGGTAGAGGAGTGGGGGCTTCTCTCCCTGGTCATCAATCTGATGGAAGATGCCGGCTCATCTCTGGGCTGTCATTTTTCGTCAATTGCTTATATGACGGGACGCTCTTAGTGGTTTATTTTGCTCTTCGTTAGTTACTATGATTTTCCTATTGATAGTTCGGCGGACTTCACTTCGTCGATACTATCTTTATAACATCCCCGTCCTTCAGCTCGTGCTTCTCGCCCAGCCTCATCTTGCTCTTGGCATCGATGGCGAAAAGGAAGCTCTCCCCGATATCGGAGTGCACCCGGAAGGCCAGGTCGCGCGCCGTGCTGCCCCGCTTCATGAGGAAGGCATCGGGCAGGATAACGCCCTTTCTGTCCGTGAACTTGCCCTCATCCTCCACAGGATAGAGCACGATGTAATCCAAGAGCTCGAAGACGGCCCGGTTGATGCACCGCTGCACCCCTGTCCCGCCGTACTGCTTCATGAGCGCCCGGATCTTCTCCAGGCCCGCCGTCTGGGCTTTATTAAGCTGGCCCACGATCTCAAAGTCGGTGTCGCCAGGCTTGTACTTGATCAGCCCCGCCTTCTCGGCCATGCGTAGCGCAATTTCCGCCGACCCGCTCACCGGTATGACCAGCTCTTCCTTCAATTCCAGCAGCTTCTTGACATTCTCGGCGGGCGCGATATCCAGCTTGTTGGCGGCCAGGATCATGGGTTTGCTATAGGCGCGCAGCAGCCCGGCAAAGCGGAGCACATCCTCATCCTTCCAGCCGCCCAGATCTTTCTTCATCTCCGACACAGCCCGACGAACCTGGCTGTCTGAGACCCCGGCGCCTGCCATCTGTTCTATGAGAACCTGCTCGGGCTTGCCTCCCATGGCCTTGTAATTACGCATCAGCTTGTCCCAGTTGCGCTTGAGGATGCCGTTGAGCCACATGCTGATCTCGTACTCCAGGAACTTGACATCGGAGACGGGGTCGTGATTACCCAGGCCCACGGGATTGCCCTCACAGTCCGTTCCTCCTGAGGCGTCCAACACGTGAATGACGGCCTCGGCCACGCGCAGAGCATCCAAAAACTCATTGCCCAGGCCCTTGCCCAGATGGGCATCGGGCACCAGGCCGGCCACGTCAATCAGCTCGATGGCTATGAAACGCTGGCCGTCCTTGCATCTGCCGCAGCCTTGCTTGATGCCCAATTCCCTGCAGGGGCAGGGTGCGCGCACATAGGAAACGCCGTGATTGGCGTCGATAGTAGTAAACGGATAGTTGGCAATATCCACATCTACCAGGGTCGCTGCCTTGAAAAAGGTGGATTTGCCGGAGTTAGGCTTTCCAGCCAGCCCGACGGAGAGCATATGAAATCAGTGGTCCTTTTCTATTATCATTAACGGGTGATTCCGCTCACATTCATCTCGACGGATTTTCTCTCAAAGCGGCTGACCTTGCCGGCAGCGAGCCGCTTGGCAAGAGCCAGGCCCTTATCGGAGACGACCTTCTCCTGCACAGCGCCCGCGGCCAACATGGCAGCGTAGAGCTTCTCGCCTGCATCCGTGCGGGTGAGAACGGTGGACCAGCCATCGCCCGAGCCCACACTGCCTACAGAGATGTCGGCCAGCTCGCTGGCAAAGTCAAAGCAGGGACCGCATCCCGGGAAGGTGTACGGGTCCGTCTCCTCGATCTTGACCTCGTGAGCCTTGCCGGTCTTGTCGATCGCCCGGAACATGCCCTTCTTGATCTCGAAGCGGGCCACATCCTTGGGAGCGAGGCCGAACTTGCCATCCACCAGGCCGGTCATGAGCGCATCGTAGTCGAAGTTCTCCATGCAGAATAGGCCGACCAAGAGCGCGATCTTGTCCTGGCCGAACTGATAGGGCTCATCCAGCAGCATGACTTTTCGTAGCCCCTGAATCTGGCAAGGGGTGCCCACAAAGCCGATCTTCTTGTAGCCCTTCTCCAGAGCGGCCTTCAAAGCCAGGACGCTGTTGGAGATGGTGTACTTGGTTCCGGCAGCGGCGCGAATCTCCTCGACAGAGGTGACCACGCGAGCAGCAGTTCTCCACTCTTCATCCCTGTCTGTGACAACGGCGCAGTCGATCAGGCCCGACTGCAGAGCCTGCACCAGCAGGGCGGTGGCCAGGCCGCCGTCTTGAGCCCTGGCCTGCGCGGGCTGGGCCTGAGCGGAAACGACCTTCCTGTAGATTCCCAGGGCCTCGTCCGCATTTCGTGTCCGGCCGAAGAGCTTGGACTCCATTGCGCCCATATCCAGGAAGGTCCTGGGGCAGTAGGTGAAGCACAGGCCGCAGAGGGGATCGTAATTTACCAGGGCGGGCTTATTCTCCACGTGCTCAATTCTGGGGCAGAAGGCCTCGCAGGTGCCGCAACGGCAGCATATCTCCGACTTTATGACCTTATATTCCAGCTCTCCGAATCCACATTCCAGGTAGGTGGGCTCAGCAAACTTCTCCTTGGCAGCCATGATCATGATCTCCGAAAGTTGGTGGCTTAAAGATACCTTCCGACCTAAAGCTTTTATGGTTCGAAAGGTCTCAAGTCAGCCAATGATCCTGGGCCTGGATATCGGTGGAGCCAACACCAAAGCCGCAGGCTCCGATGGGCATTTAGCGGAAAGCGTCTACCTGCCCCTCTGGAAGCATGCGCCTCTGGACGAGGTGCTGGGCCGCTTTGCGACGTTGCAGCCGCAAGCTGTGGCAGTCGTCATTACGGGTGAATTGGCCGACTGCTTCTCCACTAAGCGAGAGGGCATTTCCAGTCTGACTGCGGCTGTGAAGCGGGCTTTCTCCTGCCCCGTCTATTTCTGGGGCACGAGTGGCTTTGCCTGGACCGACCCCCTGGAACTGGCTGCAGCCAACTGGGCCGCTTCCGCTGCCCTGCTGGCACGCGAGGTAGGCGACTGCCTCTTTGTGGACATGGGCAGCACCACCACCGACCTCATACCCGTCCGGGGAGAGGCGCTGGCAGCGAAGACGGACTTTTTGCGTCTGGCCGGGGGCGAGCTGGTCTACATGGGCCTGTTAAGAACGCGGCTGGATGCCCTGCTGCCCGCGGCCATGATCGGAGGGCAGAGGGTGCCGCTTGCGCCGGAATTTTTCGCCATCATGGCCGATGCCCGCTTAGCCCTGGGCCGCATCTCCGAGGAGCGCTATGCCTGCGAAACGCCCGACGGAGCGGGAAAGGACAGAGAAGCGGCGCTGCGCCGACTGGCGCGCTCTGTTTGTGCCGACCTGGGGGAGATCGGCGAAGCTGCTGCTTTAGCCATTGCCGATCAGGCCTGCGAGAGGCAGAAGAGGATTCTCGTTGCGGCCATGGAGAAGCAGGCGGAAAAGCACGACCTGACAAAGGTGGCGACGGCGGGGATCGGCGAGGGCCTGATCGCGGAGGCAGCAGCATTCCTGGGGCTGGAGTGCCTGCGGCTCTCGGAGAAATACGGGGCGAGAATTTCGGACGTGTTCCCGGCCTATGCCGTGGCCAGGCTGGCAGAGACGGAGCTATCTGAAATTGTCAAAACCTAGGATCAAGCTATTACTATCAGGAATATGGATATTACTATGATAACTATTTTTAGCCCGGAATGCGCCAGTGCACATTTAATTAAACTTAAATAGTTAAAAATACAAGTAATCTCTTGGAGCCTTCCCAATGGTCAATCCCTCCAGCCCCGAAGGCTCATGCTCCCTTTCTATTCCATAAGGCTCTCTACCTTCTCCGAAAACTCTGTCCGTTCATATTCAGAATCATTGCGTGGTGGGTAATCCTATCGAGAATTGCGGCGGTAAGGGCTCTGGCTGGTATTCCTGCACATAGGCGTATACCCCGTTCACCCGCAACTGTCTGCAAAGGCCTGCAAGCGTCATGTCCATAGCTTAGGTTGGAGGGATGTTCTGTTCGTTCAGGATGGTCAGGGCGTCGGAGAGAGCCTCAGGCGACGTCTCCCGCATCAGATCAAGAATCGGCAGGAATATCATCAAGGTAATATCGGTTGAACAGGTCCAAGATCAGCTCATCCACTTGAGCCAGAACCCTGGCATTCGGGAGTGCACCGGGCTTGCGATGAAAGGTTTTGATGTAATTCGAATACTGCTGTTTCCCGGTTAACCGGTGATGGGATGCGATGACGTTGTTCCCATCAAGGAGCGCGATCCTGTCAACCAATATTTTCAGGGTGATCAGCCGGGGACGATACATGACCGGAACAGAGTAGAAGTTCCCTACGCATGGGCGTTTATCTCGGCGAGGCACGTACAGATCCATTCTGTCGCCTCCTCGAAGGACTCGAACGAACTTCGTTCACCAAAGGCAAGCCGTCGGATGTAGCCGACACTTTCTTCATCGGTTCAAATCTCATGGAAAAATTCGATGTAGGCCTGGATCACCTCCAGCCGGGT
>JAPKYC010000102.1 GCA_026394505.1 Methanothrix sp. | reverse complement strand
AAACCTCAATCTTGCAGCCTTGAAGGACCGAGAAAATTTGCATCCCGCAAAGGCTGCAAGATTGAGGTTTTTATCGGATCAAGTTTTTTTACTCATCTTCATATGTAAAATCTGGGTTAAAAGCAGCACATACTGCGCATTTTTGGAACCCCTAATTCTGTTGACAAATACGATCAATGATCGTATGTTTGATCTTATGAAGGTAACGGCTCTCATACGCGATGATCTCGTTAATGAACTTAGGCATTATGCCAAAGGGAAGACTTTGACAGAGAGTTTGACTATTGCACTTGAGGAATGGCTTACACTCAAGAAGATTAAAGAATTGAACGAGAGCGTGAAAGACAAGCCGCTCGAATTTTCAAAGGGTTTTTCGGCTGAGAACGTACGTTTCGTAAATCGCAGATAATGGTTATCCTCGACACTTCTGTTTGGATTGAGTTTTTCAAAGCAAACGACGAGATTTACTCTGCTGTTAAAATACTCCTGGAGAGTCGTAAAATTATCGCCCTGGAGTGGATATTCGCCGAGCTTCTTCAAGGGGCCAAGAACAAGCGTGAATCAGATTTTATTCTGGATTATTGGAACAATATATCCAAGATTGATGCACAGGGCATATGGATAGAGGCAGGCAAGTATTCAAATACGAACAAGCTGTTGTCAAAAGGTGTGGGTTTGATTGATGCAGCCATAATGAGTGCCGCCTTGAGATTAGATGCCAAGGTCTGGACCCTTGATCGGAAACTCCATGCGGTGTTGCCAGTGCATCTCCGGTTTCAATCCGGGCAAGAAGATTCAATCCAATGATTCCCTGCGACTGATAATAAGGATGGGAATAACCTCATGAGAACCAGGACTTGCCCCCTTGACACACTTTGTAAAAACCTGTTAAGGCTCAGCATTCAGGAGGCATTTGATGGAAAACCTGGTCGATTTCGCAAAGTCAGGCGGGCTTGTCCCCACAATCGTGCAGGATGCAGCCACCGGCGAGATCCTTATGCTCGCCTATATGAATCAGGAATCATTCGATGAAACTATCCGTACCAACAGGGCATGCTACTTCAGCCGTTCTCGAAACAAGCTCTGGAGAAAAGGTGAGGAATCCGGTAATGTTCAGGAGGTTTTGGAGATCCGTATAGACTGTGACCAGGATACCATTGTGCTTAAGGTGAATCAAATTGGAGGGGCTGCCTGCCACACCGGTTACCGTTCGTGCTTCTTCAGAAAGATAGAGAAAGGAACGCTTCTCGAAGATGGTATCAGGGTCTTTGACCCGAAAGAGGTATACAAGAAATGAGCTTGATCCGGTTGGCAATACCCAAGGGAAGCCTGCAGACTTCCACCATTGATCTGTTCAAGGATGCAGGCTGGAGAATCGACACTTCATCCCGCAGCTATTTTCCCTCTATTCATGACGTGGACAACTAATGCGCCCAGGTGAGGGCGCAAGAGGTCTCGCGGTATGTAGAATCAGGCATGTTCGATCTTGCACTCACCGGCAAGGACTGGATCCTCGAAAATGAATCCGATGTGGTGGAGGTGGCTGACCTCATCTACTCAAAGGCCACCTACAAGCCTGCCAAGTGGGTTCTGGCC